>CAKKRP010000124.1 GCA_919902765.1 Gammaproteobacteria bacterium
ATTTTATAGGAAAGCCTATTGGGGATTGGCGATGCATAGAAGTATGTGGGTGTGCATACTTGGGTTCGTTAGCGTTAGCGCGATGGCATCGGATGCCCAAGTGGTGGATGTCGAATTTAAATATGCGCGCGGCGGCCAGTGGCAGGTTAGCACCTTAGTGAGTCACGCGAATACCAGTTGGACCGATTTTATAGACCGTTGGCGGGTGGTGTCTGACGATGGCGATGTCTTGGGCGAAAAATTTTTGAATCCAGAGCAGGTCGCGCTGGGCGATTTCGATAAAACGGTGCTGATGGTGGATATTCCCCACGCCATCACCACGGTATATGTCGAGGCGCATGACAGCGTAAAAGGGTGGGGCAAGGAACGCATCAAGGTGGATCTCAGCCGCCATGACGGGCCGCGCTTTCGAGTGCGGCGCTAAGCGGACGATCATTTCTAGTCGATTTTCAGCGTTAAATGCGCTGCACGCGTTATAATGTCGCTAGTTTCGTATTCGGCCTGTCTGTGTCATTCCACGCCTTACCACTCGATGATCAATAATGTCTCAAAATTTCAACACTTTAGGCCTCGATAACGAGGTCCTTGCCAATCTGGAGTCGCTCGGCTATTTGGCCATGACACCCATTCAAGCGGCGAGTCTGCCCGCGATATTGCGGGGCCAGGACGTGATTGCCCAGGCCAAGACCGGTAGCGGTAAGACGGCGGCATACGGCATTGGCGTCTTAGCCAAGATCGATGTGCGGAAATTCGATGTCCAGTCCTTGGTGCTGTGTCCGACACGTGAGTTGGCCGATCAAGTGAGCAAAGAGTTACGTCGTTTGGCGCGCGCTACACACAACATTAAGGTGCTGACCTTGGTCGGCGGGGCTCCGGCGGGGCCGCAATACGGCTCGTTAGAGCATGGGGCGCATATCATCGTCGGCACGCCGGGGCGCGTCAAAAAACACCTGGAAAAAGGCAGTCTGACACTGCATAACGTGAACACCTTGGTGTTGGACGAGGCCGACCGTATGTTGGATATGGGGTTTTATGACGACATCTCCGACATCGTAAGTCGTACGCCGAGTGCGCGTCAGACACTCTTATTTTCCGCGACCTATCCGGTGACGATACAACAATTGAGCATGCGGTTTCAGAAGAATGCAGCGGTGGTGATGGTCGATGCCACACATGCGGAAAATGAAATCGAACAGTTGTTTTATGAGACCGCCGAGGCGCAAAAAATAACGGCATTGTGTGCGCTATTAGCGCAATTTCGACCCGAATCCACGGTCATATTTTGCAATACCAAAATTCAAACTCAACAAGTCGCCGATGAATTAGTGCGCACAGGTTTGCGCGCGCAAGCCTTGCACGGGGACATGGAACAAAAAGACCGCGATCGGGTGTTGGTTGCGTTTTCGAATAAAAGCAATCCGATCTTGGTCGCCACGGATGTGGCCGCGCGTGGCTTGGATATCAAAGATTTGCAGGTCGTGGTGAACTACGACCTGGCCTATGATGTAGAAACGCATATACACCGTATCGGCCGTACCGGCCGCGCAGGCAAACTCGGGCGCGCGTTGAGTCTGTTCACGCCCGCCGAGGCGCCGAAAATTATCGCGCTTGAAGAATATCAAAAAATGCCGGTGATTTACGGAAAAATCAGCGAATTGCAAAAAGGCGTCGCGGGCGTGGCGGCGACGGCAATGGTGACGTTGGTGATAGATGGCGGCCGCAAGAGCAAGGTGCGGCCCGGCGATATCTTAGGGGCGCTGACCGGCGAGGCGGGCATCCCCGGCGAATTTGTCGGGAAAATAGATATTTTTGATAACCATGCCTATGTCGCGATTGCGGAAACGATGGCGCAGAAGGCCTTGCAACAATTGAATAGCGGTAAAATCAAGGGTCGAAAATTTCGCGTGCGTACCCTGTAATTTTATTCGGCTGAATAGTTACCAAATTTTTTAAAAGGTGGAGATTGCGGGCATGGCAAATTCATTTCAGGAACAATTGCTGAAGGCCAGATTAGTGGACGGCCACAAAGTAAAAAAGGCCAATCACGAAAAGCATAAACAGAAAAAACAACATGCTGAACCTAAGGGTGCGGCGGCGCAGAAAACCCAAGTGCAGCAGGCAATGGCGGAAAAGGCCGAACGCGACAGAGGATTGAACCGCCAGAAAGTTGAAATGGAAAATAAAAAGGCGATCGCCGCGCAGATTAAACAATTGGTGGATGTCTACGCGGTTGCCAAAGGGCAAGGCGATTGCGCGTACAATTTTGAAGACGACGGCAAGGTAAAGTGCGTCTATGTGACAGATGTACAGCGCGGTGAGCTTGCGCGCGGTGTGCTAGTCATCGTCAAGCAAGACGATGCCTATGCAATCGTGCCGCGTCCGGTCGCCGATAAAATCGCGTCGCGTGATGCGAGCCGTGTGTTGCGCAGCAAAGACGCCGGGCAAAACGCGGCGGAAGACGACGCCTACGCGAATTACAAGATTCCAGATGATATGATGTGGTAAGCGCTAGGTGAATCTTTACAGATGTTAGATGGTACAGAAATGATTTCAGGGTCTTGGAGGTAGGTATACGTAGTTCGGTGGTACGATGGGTCCGTTGTTAACCTTGATAGAAATCGAAGAAATGCGTGCCGCCTTACAGCGCGGTGATGCGCAGGTCGAGTGTACCTTGGATTTAGGCCGCACCATGACGAGCATTTTATTAGAAAAAGACGCGTGGAAATGGCAAGATAAATCGTTTCCGTATCTCGCAAATGGCAACGCGCGGACGATTTATTATTGGAACGGAAATGTTTTTCAACCGGCATCCCGTTATACCACCGCGTTGATTAAATTGGTGCCGACGGCATGGGGGCCGCCGACGTTTGAGATCGATGGCATTAAAATGTTACCGACGGCGCAGGTTTCGCCGTATGCGGACGCAGAGCGCAAGGTGGCGTTGATCCAACCGCAAGGTAAAGCGATTTTGGATACCTGCGGAGGTCTGGGCTATTTCGCCGCCTGGTGTGCGCAAGGGCGGGCCGCACGTGTGTTGTCTTATGAGAAAAATCCAGACGTAATATGGTTGCGCGGCATCAACCCATGGTCACCCCCAGTCAATGAAATATTAACCCTCGCCAATGCCGATATCGCGGAAAAAATAGCATCGTTGCCCAATGCCTCGGTAGACGCGATTTTGCATGATCCGCCGCGCTTTGGCATCGCTGGCGAATTGTATTCGCAAGTATTTTATGATCATCTGGCCAGGGTGATAAAGCGCCAGGGAAAGCTGTTCCACTACACCGGTTCGCCCAATAAATTGACCAGCGGGCGCGATGTGCCGAACGAAGTCTCCAAGCGCCTGCGAAACGCCGGATTTGACACGCAATTGCTTGGCGATGGCGTGTTGGCGGTGAAAAAGTAGATTTATTAAATGAACGCCGTCGCATGCTTTGCTCCCATTGAACGCAGTGATGCAAAGGTGTTAATACTCGGCTCTATGCCCGGCGCGGCATCGTTGCAACAGCAGCAATATTACGCGCATCCGCGTAATAGTTTCTGGTACATCATGTCGGAGTTGTTGGATGTCCAAGCGTGGGAGAGCTACGCGCAAAAACAGGCCGCGTTGATCGCCCGCCATATCGCATTATGGGATGTGTTGAACAGTTGCATTCGGCCGGGCAGTTTGGACGCGTCGATAGAAGAAGCGTCGATAGTGGTCAATGATTTCGCACATTTTTTTAACATGCACGAAAATATAACGCATGTTTTTTTTAACGGTCAAAAGGCCCGCAAGGAATATAAAACGCGTGTTTTACCGCAGTTATCCGCTAGTTTTGACCATCTGAATTATCATGTGCTGCCTTCTACCAGCCCGGCGATGGCGAGCTTGTCGAAAGAGCAAAAATTAGATCGCTGGCGACTATTGGTAAAGCATATTTGATAGACTACTATTGATTGAACGTTCGTAAATTTAGTTTTTTGTATATTTGTAGAGGCAACCACCGGGGTTGCCCCTACGATCACCCGCCATACCCCAATTTTTTGATCAATTTTTTCTCCCACGCCAACGCGTGTTGGACGATCAAATCCAAATTATCGTAACGCGGTTTCCAACCGAGCACCTGCGTGATGCGCGAACATTGCGCGACCAATTCCGGCGGGTCGCCCGCGCGCCTGGGGTGTGCGACGATTTTAAAGGGTTTGCCGTCGGCGCGCGCCACGGCGTCCAATACTTCGCGCACGCTATACCCGTGGCCATATCCGCAATTTAAGGTCGTGGATGTTCCGCCCGCCGCGAGATAATCCAAGGCCTTTAGATGCGCGTCGGCGAGGTCTTCGACATGGATATAATCGCGCACACCCGTGCCGTCCTTGGTGGGGTAATCCGTCCCGAAGATGGCCACATGGTCACGTTTGCCGACCGCAGTTTCAGTGGCGACTTTAATCAATAGGGTGGCCTGTGGCGTGGATTGACCGATACGCGCCTGCGGATCGCAGCCCGCGACGTTGAAATAACGCAATACGACATAACGCATCGCGCTCGCTGCGCCAAGGTCGCGCAGCATCCATTCGCTCATCAATTTAGAGGTGCCGTAGGCGTTGATCGGGTCGGTGGGCGTTTGCTCATCGACCGGTGTGATGGCGGGAATGCCATACACCGCCGCCGTTGATGAAAAAATAAAATATTTCACGCCATTAGCGGCGCAACATGCGAGTAGATTGCGCGTATTGCAGGTGTTATTGCCGTAATATTTCAGCGGGTCGGAAACCGATTCGGGCACTACGGTGTACGCCGCAAAATGCAGCACGGCTTCGATCCGATGTTCGCGTATCAGGCGCGACACCAAGTCGCTATCGCCGGTGTCTCCGACGACCAATTGACCGTGCAATACGGCCTCGCGAAAACCTTTGCTAAGATTATCCAACACGAAAATTTTGCGATAACCCGCCTCGCCCAGTTGGCGAACGACGTGGCTGCCGATATATCCCGCGCCCCCGGTGACAAGGATGGCCTTATTATGCATCATGCGCTCCATATATTTTGTGATGCGCGATTTTAGCAAAGCGCGCAGGGAATTTCACCTGCGCCGCGACGTTCTTTAGAGCGCGTAGCCGCTGTACCTTATGATTAGGGCGTGTCAGCGCGCGCGCACCTCCACCCATTCGGCGCCGCGTTTGGGGGTAGACATAGGCATGCCCTCGGTCGTGTTTGAGCCGGTGGTGCCGGTGGCGTCGCCGCTGCGTAGGGCATTTTGCGGCGCGACATACAAGTTGTTGACCTTGCTGGTGCGGGACAGCGGCATATGGTCGTGTACGGCGCGGTCATGGCTCAGCAATAAGGTGCCATCGGTTTGCGTGCCCATGTAAAAGCCGTCGCGCACCAACACCGCGCCATTGATATATTGCGTCAGCGCCGGGTCGCTTTGTTCGATGACTAAGACCTCGGGCACATAGACCATGCCGGAGATATTGATGCGGTTGCTTAGCCGCACCAACCCCCCTTGATACATCAAGGCCGGAATGTCTTCAAAACGGTCAGAACGAACAATGTCTAAGGTAAAAGAATTGGTATCCGCCACCTTTTTAAAACCCAGCGCATGCCAGGCGCCGGGAGACAATCCCAAGGCCCTAAATGCCTCCAACCAACCACGCGCATAGCCCGAGGGCATTTGTAAGTGGTAGCGATCCGCCGCCGCCAGCCGGTTGAATATTTCATTGGTCAAAGCAGTACCATTGTTGGCCGCTGCATAGGCGTCGCGCGTGTCCAGCGGGACATCGTTTAACGTGATAGACAAATTGATCGGGCAACTATTTTTTCCATTCGCACAGGCGATGGTGCGCGTCTTATGCGCAATGGCGCCGATTTCCGCCATCGTATTGCTGACATCCCTGCTGGCGTTGATATGTAAGGGCATATTCAACGGCATGGGGAGTTCATTCGGCGTAGGCAGTGTGCGCTTAGGGAGGAGATTGCCGTCTTCATCTACAAAATCGAAGAGTAATGCCCCGCGTACTCTAACGATGGCGTCTGTTTTAATGTCGATATTGTCGCAATAGCGCTGTCCGCCCTTGAGCAGTTGATTGAGGCGCGGCTGGCATTGGCAAACCCTACGGGTATGTTCGTCTTCATGCTCGTCATCTTCGTGCTCGTCGTCAGCAGGCTCTTTTTTTGCGTCGTCGGAAGATTTATCGGCGGATTCCGCATGGGGGTTGTCTACCGAGCGGGCCGCTAAACCGCGCGCCTTTTGCGATACGCGGATTTTGGAATCGTCAGATGCCGAGTGCGCGTCCGGCTTGTCGCTGGATTCATTTACGTGGTGATCGTCTTCACGTTCCGGACCTTTGTGCGTGTGGTGGCGCGGTGTGCCGCACATCACATAGTGGTGACGATCATCATTGTCGGATTGATGCGTAGATTTTTCATCATCTTCCCGCTCGCTGGAGGATTTCGCAGTGTCACGGCTGCGCGATGACAACATGCCTGTTGCGCGCGCCATTAGTTTAGACACGGTGGATTTGTCGTCATCTGATGACTTTGCGCCGCGTTCATCATCTTTTTTGTGATCTTCATCATCCTCATTCTCGGTGTGCCTGGGGGTCTGCCCAGTGCATTCATTGTTTGCCCGGTGGTCATCATCGTCGCCGTGAGATTCCTTGTCGCCGGTTTCTTTTTCACGCACGCCAGGCTTGAAGGAGGCCTTAATGGCCGCCTTTTGATGGGATTGTGAACTTTGATCGTCAGATTTGCGTGCTTTATGTTCGGCGTCATCATTCTCATGTTCATCATCGTCATTGTCATCGCGGTGACGCGGGGTGCAGTCACCATTGCCGTTACCAGGCACTTTCAGAAGTACGACCTTGACACGCACCAAGCCGTACATCGTGCGATCATTGGCAATGTTGGTTAGGAACTGTCTCCAATCCATGGTGCCATAGGTGCCGGCCGGTGCGCTTGTCGTAGGCGGGCGTTTTGCTAAGGCGTCTGCAGCACGCCGGAATTTTTCCAGATCAAACAATTCGCTTCCGGACTTAAAATAATTGAGCGGTGTCGCAGTCGTCCCGCTCGAATATTGCGTGGACAGCGGATTGTCCACGCCTATGTCTAGGCGTAAATCTCCGTTCGCACCGCGTTGTACGGCTTGCAGGTTGTTTGATGCAAAGCTATTGCATTCCCCCCCGGCGAGTGTTTTTTGTTGCGTACAGGTATTGGCCTGCACGGTACCGGTGTGCAAATTGGTCATGACCGCAGGCGCGCCATTTGCAGCCGTATTGTCTATGACGATGACGCCCGGTGCGGCGACCGCGTGGTGTAGCGGCCATAGAAAAAACAATATGCGCAACATAGGCGCTGAGTAAGCAGTGAATTTAAGATGTAACATGGTAGGTATCTCCTTGTGCATATTCGCCATATTTAGCGGTTTTGACCTGCAGTGCTCGATTCGGTTAGCGCCGCAAGATTACCCAATAACGTCGTATGTAAAAATCCGCCAAATCGTTGTATATGGGCGCGTGTATGGCCGATTTGCGCACTGGCCTCGACATATATTCCTACGTATGCGTCATCATTGGGTTGACGCACTAATTCCAACCACACCGCCGCCTTGCGTAGCGCAGGCTCAGCCTGCCATGTGGATTCACTTTTGGTCAGCGTGCCGTCGGGCGCGGCGGTATAAAGCAACGGGTTGCCCACGTTAAATAATTGTTGTATACGCAGTTGCGGACTATCGCTGCGCAGGATTTGCGCGGCATAGCTATAGTCTAGCGCGCTGCCGGGCACGGCAATGCCTTGGGCCTCACCATCCGCGACGCGTTGTAGTAAAACAGGTCGATGCTGGCTGATGCCAGCGTTGAATCCGTTTGAAATCGCGTATACATAATTCAATTGCAGCGGGTTGTCTAAGGCGCTCGGGTCGATGGCCAGTTGTGTGTTGTCGGCGATGGTGTCGTTATTAAGGTCGCCGCCATAGATAAAGCGTCCCAACACCAAATTGGCGGCGTTTTCGGCGAGTAAACTGGCCTCGTCGTGATCGCGCGTCGTGCCGCTGATTTGCGCCCCGACGGCGGTGCGCGACATGAATTGCACCGACCCGACCATCAGTGCCGACAATAACACCAGCACCAGCAGCAAGACATAGCCTTGGCTGGCCGTAGGCATGTCTGTCGAAGGGCGTGGTGTACGCATAATTATTCCTCAATTGCGGGGCGCAACGCCGCCGCTCAACGTATAGGTGCGATAGTGGGCCAGCGTGGTGTTATCCGCCGTGCGTTGAAAGCTTGCATCCGCGCCCGCAGTGCGTGCAGTCACGCGCACCACATATCCGCCTATGGCTAAATCGCTTGCATTGGCTTGGCGCTGGCCGCTGACATTGCTCAATGGCCACACGTCGAAATTAATGATGCGTGTTTGAGTAAGCTGGTCGCCGCCCGTCAGTGGCCGCAACGCGGCGTCTGCCAACGCGTCGCGCGTCGCAGCGGTGCCGATTTGAATTTGGTGTGCGAAATCGCCGGTATTTTGCCAATGCAAGCGCACCGCATTATTGGGAAAATTGTCCGCGCCTACCGCTTGGTCGTTGGGCCACACCGGGTAACCGGCGGGCAGTAAAAAATCCACGACCAACGCGTCGTCGGCAGGTGCTTGCGGTTCGTTGTCGGCGTTGAATTTCGCGCTACCCGGATAACTGATTACCACTGAACTGGTTGCGGCCTGGCGTAATAGATGCGTGATGATATCGTAGGCGTAATGCGCGTCGAGCTGCGCCCGGTCGCGTTGCGTTTCGCTACGCGCGATGGCGTTTTGACTGACATATAGCGACGCCACGCCCACCGAAATAAGCGCCGCCAAGCCCATCGCGATCAGCAATTCGACTAGCGTGTGTCCGCGCGCGGTATGCATCATAGCGGCACCAGGATATGCGCAGTCGGAAATACTAAATTATCGTTTACACGCACGTCTACGCGCAAATGCAGGGGTGGCATCCACAGCGTCACATCGGTGCCGAGTGGCAGACCGAGATCATCGAGCGCGCTAACAATGGTGATTTGAAAGCCACTGGTCACGCTGTCGGGGTCGGAAAACAGCGCCGCATGCGGAGTGCCGATTTCAATGGCGTTGAGCTGAGTTTGGAATTGTGTACGCCCGACACGCAAGGCCTGATGCAAGGGTTCGACATATTGTCGCGCCGCTTGGATGGCGGTGCGATAAGCAGTGTTATCAACACCGAGATTGATACTGCGCGTGGTTAAATAGGCCACACCCAACATGCCAAACGAAAAAATCGCCAGACTGATCAACACCTCGACCAAGGTGAAACCGCGCGTTGATGCTGAATGTGGTCGCATGGTCTATATCCCCGCAATAGATCCAAACGGCGAGATGGTGATGGTGCGCGTTGTGGCGGCATCGGGCGTGTTTTGCGCGTTGCTTGCGTTGGGTTTAGGCTGGTCGTGGGTAGACGCCAAGGTGATCGACATTTCTTCTCGATTGGAGATGTCCAACGCCGAGGCGGTGATATCGGGATTGACCGCAGCTTGAGTCGTCGTCGGTGCCATCGCAATAATTCCCGCCGGCGATACACGCATCGCAATGGCCTGCGTAACGCGGGTGCGCTCCGGCAGGCGTATCGTTTCGTTTACCGAGTTGTTCGCCGAGGTCAAGTTAATTAGATAGGTGTCTTGTGCGATGTTGATGTCAACCGTCGTGCCGTGCGAACGCGCCAGCCACTTAGCCTTGTGTAAGGTTTGGATTAAGGTATTCTGTCCGCTTTCTAAATCTTGGCGCACCAAAATCGCGCTGAGATTGGGCACCGTGAGCACGGTCAAAATGCCGATGATGGCAAGCATAATCAACAGTTGAATTAAAAATGCGCCGCGTTGCGATGTCAACATGTCGCGTTTTCCTCTAGCAACCAGCAGGGCTTGGCGGTTAATTCTGCGCCCGCAAATTTAGTCGTGGCGCGTGCGCCGCTATTATTTAAAGTATAGGTGAAATCGCCGACCGCGCCTAACCCGGCGTTGGCTTTATTGCTTGCCGTCAGCTCATAACCCAGGCCGACAATTTTACAACTGACCGAAAAATTTTTATCGCTGGCGGGCGTGACATGACACGCGCATTCATCACCGCTTTGTCCGGTGTCGCAACTTGCATAGCTACGGCGGTCCAGAAAACGTTGCTCCAATCGGGCCGCCGTGTGGGTCAGCAGGGCCGCCGATTCTTTCAGTTTAGCCGCTTTAACGTACGCGGAATACGTAGGAATTGCCAACCCCGCCAACACCACGACGATGGCGAGTGTGACTAATAATTCGGTCAGCGAAAACCCATGCGACCGCATGCGGACGGAATCCCCGTTAGACAGTAGTGCGATAGGCCTCATACGCTATCCTTCGTGTGCCAACGACCGCGATGATCGAAATTCACAGTATCTTATGCTGTAATGGGCTTAAATGAACATTTATATTGTTAGGATTTGCTGCGTAGGGCGCGTCATGCAGGGCGATGGAATATAGGTTATAATCCACAAGGATAATTTGGTATAGGCCGGACTAGCCCCTTAAGATACAAGGGCGCTTACCCAACGTGTAGAAAAAATACAAAAAAATCATCCTATTTAACCATGCTTTCGTCATCCGCTTAGGCATAATAGAGCGATGCGGCTACAGGTATATGCATGTCGGAATCAGCGATAGTCGTAGGTGGTGGATTAATAGGTTTGCTGACGGCGCGCGAATTGGTGAGCCGTGGCGTGCATGTCAGCGTGATAGAGAAAGGCGATGTGGGGCGGGCGGCGTCGTGGGCTGCGGCGCCGGC
>CAKKRP010000125.1 GCA_919902765.1 Gammaproteobacteria bacterium
CCTCGCGGTTCTTGCCGTTCCACACCAGCTCCACCTCGCGCTTGTCCTCGAACAGCATGAAGCGGTATTTCTCCGGCAGCGGCTTGCCCTGCTGGATGAGCTGGATCAGGTCGCGCTTCTCGGCGTCGGTAATGTCGTAGGCAGGTTTGCTGGGTTTCGCCATGTTCATTCACTCTTTTTCGGTTTCTTTGCTTTGCCACCTGCGTTGCGAGGCGGCCTTGCGGGTAGGTTTTTAATCGCCACGTCGAACTCGCGCTCGTCAGCTTGCGCTTCGGCGGCCAGTCGGCGAGCGTAAAATTTTTCGTATTGTTCCAACGCCAATTTGTCCGCCACTTCTTTTGCGACTTTACCGGCGTGGGTGAGTATGTCGCGCTCGTTGAATTGCAGAAAGGCGTCGAGCTTCTCGCGCCAGTCGTGCATGTAGAGCACGTGGCGGCGGTGGGCCTGGTCCTCGGCGTAGTCGAGATACATCGTGACAATGCGATTGAGCTCTTCGATCTCGCCTTTACGCAAGTAATTTTTGGCTATCGTGACGTCGCTTTTGCGTACTTTGGCACCCTGCCACGAAGTAAGACCCATATTGGCCCGGGCGTGGTCGGCACGTTCGGCGATGAGTTCGGCGGCGGTCTTGCCAGTGGCCGCCCAGTGCAATTTGTTTTGAATGATTTGAAAAAACTTCAGTGTTTCGGCGTCGCTGGGTTCGTAGTCGGCGGCTAGGGCGAAAATATCGCGCACTTTGAGATACATGCGTTTTTCGCTGGCGCGGATGTCGCGAATGCGTTCGAGCAAGTCGTCGAAATAATCGGTGCCGCCGGGACCGGGTGGATTTTTTAGACGCTCGTCGTCGAGGAGAAAACCTTTGAGCAAATATTCCTGTAAGCGCGCGGTGGCCCATTGCCGGAACTGCGTACCGCGATGGGTGCGAACGCGAAAGCCAACGGCAAGCACGACCTCCAGCCGGTAGTAGCGCACCTGGCGCTGGATGGTTCGCCCTCCCTCCTGGCGAACATGTAAGTAAGACTTACAAGTTGCCTCTTCGTCTTGCTCACCCTCGGCGTAGATGGCCTTGAGGTGCAAGGTGATATTTTGCGGCGTGGTTTGAAACAACTCCGCCATTTGCGCTTGCGTTAGCCACAGGGTTTCCTGCTCAAACCGGCATTCAATGCGAGTACGGCCATCTTCGGTTTGATAGAGAATGAATTCGCCGCCCGGAGGTGTTTGGTTTTGCGCGTCCGTCATCGTTCAGTCCGCCTGGAATTCGCTGAACGCGGCAGGCAAGGCCGCGAACACTTTGGGCTTGTGGGTTTCAAAACCCTTTTGATCGACATAGACAAACCGATAACTAGGCCCTCCTTCGGCTTTGCTCGCGCTGCTCGCATCCACACACCAGAGCCTTAAGCGCGCCATTTTTTGCGGCAGATCGATTTCCTCGCGGCCTTTGGTTTCGATGATCCACACTGTGCCGTCGGTCGTTTTCACTATAAAATCGGGCACGTAGTTGGAGAGTTCGCCATTGGCTTTGACGTAATCGATTTTAAAACCCACGGCGAGATAGTTCTTGGCAAAGGCTGTAACGTCCGGCGCGTTGTCGAGAAATGCGGCAAACGCCAGCTCAAAACCTCCGGCGTGTGGCTCGCCGACGATCTTGCTGAACAGTGATTTTTTCGGTGCAAAATAATCGCGGTGTTCGGTGCGGAACGGTCGCGTATCGCGCAAACGAATATGATCTTCGATGCGCGAGGTGCCGGATTGTTGAATCGTCAGCGCATTGATCGCTTTGATGAACGCGTCGAACAAAATCTTGCCCGCATCCGGCTCGGAAAGGTTGCGCAATACAATGGGGTCTTCCAGGTTCACCGGCGCGTTTTCAAACAAACTATTGACGATGAAGGCTTTTACTTTCGGGTATAGCACATCGTAGCCACCCACCAGGCGCAATTCCTTTAATAACTGCCGTGCGAAGAACGCAACGACGGAACGATAATCGACCGGACCCGCGCCGTCGAGCACGATGGTGTGGTCGATTTCGGATTCCAGCATGGTTTTAAAAACGATCTCACGCGTTTGTTCGGGCGTGAATGATTTTAGCGGAATACGCTTGTTGTTCAGCTTGGCCGGATCAAGTGCGTCGAGGTCTTTGAATTCGCGGTTGAAGCGACGTGAAAGCTTGGGAATGGCGATATCGAGTTCGTCGATATTTTTCTCGTCGTTGCCGGTATCGACTTCCACCACCAGCGATTCTTTGCGACCGGCGCCCGTACCCATCGGCACGTGCTCGAACGTGACGCCCTCACTTTGAATAGATTCCACAAACTCCATAAACGCGGGTGTGCCCATCACGGCAACCGTTTCGCGCGTGTCGGAACCGAAATACATGCGGCGTAGGCCGCGACCGAGAGTTTGTTCGGGAAGAATATTGCTTTTTGCGGAATACGCGCGCAGACCGACAATGGTGGTGACGTTGCGCACATCCCAACCCTCTTTGAGCATGAGCACGGAAACAATCGCTTTATAGGGGCTGCTCCATGAATCGATTTGATTGGATTGTTTGCGCAGCAATTCCAGTTCTTCTTTATTCTTACCCGATGCGCTCTCGGAAATTTCGCCGTTGTTTTTGGTGTGGATAACCAGCACCGCACCTTCAAGCTCGGGACAAATTTTCTCCAGATGCGCGCCAACTTCGTCGCAGTTGCGTGTGTCGTCCACCATCACGAAGAGCACGGCTTTTTTGCCCAGCGCCTCGTGCTCGGCATAGCTCTTGCGCCATTCTTCGACACCGAGTTGCAGGTAGTCTTCATAGCGTTCGGTGAAGATCGCGCTTGTGTGCTCCTGCAAGCGGGTGCGGCTGGTTGCATCGGGCAATATTGGATGCTTGACCACATTCTGGTGTATGGCTTCGACCAGCGGATAGTCCGACACGGTCTGCACGAAAATCGCGCCGTTGTTGTGGCGGGGTGTGGCGGTCACATCCACTTGCAACGCCAAGCGCCCGTCTTTCTGCAACATGCGGTGGTGGATGTCCTGAATGCTTTTAAACCAGGCCATTTTGGGATCGTGAATGTGGTGCGCCTCGTCGTTGTACACCGCCAATTCATCAAGTTCGCGCACGATTTCGCCGAGATCGGTCTTGCTGTCCGTGGTCTTGCCGACGGGTTTTGGGCCGAAAGGCGACAGGAAATAGTCACGCAAATCGTCGTCATCGAGTGAAGGCTCACGCACGTCGCCGAGGTAGACGCGATGGATATTGGTCAGAAAGATGTTGCCGGTGTCGCGCGCAATACGCACATCGTCCTGAATATGCAGCGTGATTTGAAAATCGTCGCGCCAGTTTTGGCCTTCATGGCCGTTATCGGGGAGTATGGGATCATTGAAGAAAATTTTTAGGCCGTCGAAATCGGCGCGTAGGCGGTCAAGAACGATGATATTGGGCGCGATCACCAAAAAGTTACGCGCAAGCGTCGAATCCTTTTCATAGCGTTTATGAAAATAGCTCCATGCGATGAGCAGGGAGAGCACTTTGGTTTTGCCCGCTCCAGTGGCCATTTTGATGACATAACGCGGCCATTGTTCATCGAACATATTCGCGGATACCGCGCCGGAAGCGTCGAATCGCAGCAGATCAAATTTGTCGCGCACCCTGCGGACATCATGCAACCAGATAACCGTCTCAACGGCCTCACGCTGCGCGAAGTAATAGCGGAAAGGCGACAAGGACCCATCCGCCTGTTCAGCGAGGTGATCGGTGTTATACCACCAATTCAAAAGCGCGCGTGAAGTTGCTGACGCGCCCCCATAACCATCGTCGCGCCATTGCGCGATCTCCTTGCGAATGTTGGCAACGAGCGGCGGTAACAGCTTTTCGTATGCTGTGCTGCGCATCTCTTCCGCCGCCGGAAACCAGCGTTGCTCCGGCAGTAGTTCCGCATAAGGTGACTTCGGAAATTCTGGATGTAAAGCCACTGGTCGCTTCCTTGTTCTTGCCTACGTTTGGGCGGTATCCTTAAATTGGCAACATATTTATGCGCACGAAAACACCCGGCCCCTCACAACAACGGCCCGATCACTTTTTCCACACGTTCGCGGCTGATCTCACCGGCGTGGGTGTAGATGATATTGCCTTTTCTATCGACAATCGCGGTGAATGGCAGCGCGCCTTCTAAATCGCCATATTTTTGCGACGTTTCGGTGGCGGCGTCATCCCCCACTAACACAGGATAACCCATCTGATGAGTGGCCACAAACTTGCGCACCGCATCGGTATTATCCAATGCGATGCCGACGATTTGCAGACCCCGCGCGCCATAGTCCTTCTGCAGTTCGACGAAGGCGGGGATTTCGCGCAGACAAGGCGGGCACCAGGTGGCCCAAAAATTCACCAACAACACTTTGCCGTCCCACTCCGAGGCGCGATGACGCAATCCCGCAAGATCCGGCAACAAAAAATCCGGGCGCGGTGGCGATGCGGTAATCGGCAGCGGTTTGGCGTCCGCGCCGTCGCGGGCGCGACTGAACAAATACCCGCCCATCGCGAACGCGGCGACGATAAAGGAAACGGCGATAAATTTTAGGGTGTAGTTCATGATAATTCCTGATGGGTAGACGGAGCATCCCCCCTGCCCCCCTTTTTCAAAAGGGGGCAGGGGGATTCTCACGGCGCAAACGCCCGCTCGACATGCGGCGCAAAATCCTTCGCGGGCATAAACCCGACGACACGATATTGTGGGCGCTCTTTGCCGTCAGGCCCAAAAAAGATCAGACTCGGAGGCCCCACCACGCTAAAACGCTTTTGTAAGGCCTTGGCGTTATCGTCATTGGCAGTGATGTCGGCCTGGATCAACACGCCTTTGGACAACGCCTTTTGCACGGTGGCGTCGCCAAACGTGAATTTTTCTATCTCTTTACAACTGACGCACCAATCGGCGTAAAAATCCAGCATCAAGGGCTTGCCCGCCGCCGTCGCCGCTTGTAATTCACGATCGAATTCCGCCAGCGTGGATATGCGTTTCAATAATTTCTCGTTGCCGTCACGCGCCACACCGGTGCCCTCGGCCACCGTCGCGCCACTCATGTGCATGCCGCGCAGGGGTTGCAACATGTCCTGACTATTGCCCGCCGCGCCTATCAGTAACAACGCGCCGTACAATAATGCGGCGACACCCAAGCCTTTCCATAAGCGTTTCCATCCATTGACCTCGGGCAACAACGGTTCCAGCGCACCCATATAGATTGCCGACACCACCAATAACACGCCCCACAAGGCCAGCGTGACCGCGCCGGGAATAATCCGCGAGACCATCCAGATGGCGACGCCGAGCATGACGACGCCAAACACCGCCTTGACCGTATCCATCCAGCCCCCGGCCTTAGGCAAGAATTTGCCCGCCGATACACCGATGGCCAACAAAGGCGCGCCCATGCCCAGCGACAGCGCAAACAAGGCCACGCCGCCCAGCACGGCGTTCCCGGTTTGGCCGATAAAAATTAGCGCGCCCGCCAGCGGGGCCGCTACGCAGGGCCCTACGATCAACGCCGATAGAAAGCCCATGATACCCACGCCGATCAGGGTGCCGCCTTGTTGACGATTACTGAATTCGGTCAAGCGGCTTTGAATCGCGCCGGGCATTTGCAAATCATAAAAACCGAACATCGACAGCGATAACAGCACAAACACCGCCGCAAAGCTACTCAATATCCACGGATTTTGGAAGGCCGCTTGTAAATTGCTGCCAAATAACCCCGCCAATACTCCCGCGCCGGTGTAGGTGAACGCCATCGCCAATACGTAGACCAACGACATCATAAAGGCGCGCCGTGTGGTAACTTGCGCGCCCTGGCCGACAATGATGCTGGAGAGTATGGGTATCATCGGGAACACGCAGGGCGTGAACGACAACAACAACCCGAAGCCGAAAAAGCTCAAAATAATCAAAAATATATTGCCCGACGCGAGCTGGGCGATGATTTGGTCTTGCTCGGACAACGGCGCGCCAGGCGTCGCCCCGGCACCCGCTGCGGCCGCCGCACCGCCCGCAGGCAGATTGACGTTCACCGTGCGCGTCTGTGGCGCATAGCAAAAGCCGATTTCGGCACAGCCTTGATAATTCGCCGTTATTGCAATAGCGCTGGCAGCCCCACCCACCGGGATCGCTACCGCGACCTCATGCACATAGACCTCTTGCTTGCCGAAGGCGGCATCTTCCTTCATCTTGCCCGCCGGAAATTGCGGTTGCCCGAGGCTGGCGCCCGGCGTCGCGGTCGAAAATTTCAGCTTGTCGCGATAGAGATAAACGCCATCGGCAATCAGCCATTTGGCGACCACGGTGGTGGCATCGCGCGCGGTGATCTCCAGCATAAAGGCTTGATCGACATCCATGGGTTCGCCATCACGCGGCCCCACATTCAGGCCCAAATTTTTGCCTAGGGTGGACAACAAGGAATTGCCTGCGGGTGCCGGGCTGGACACAAGTGCCGGTTTGGCGACAGGCACCGACGGCGCGGCGGGTGCGGCAGCGGACACTGCGACCTTTAGATCGAATTCACGGGTCTGCGGCGGATAACACAGGCCGATATCGGCGCAGCCTTGGTAGGTGAGTTTTAGTTTAAGGGCCGTGGCGCTGGCGGTATACGGAACCGTGACCGCGACATGCTTGCGATAGGTCTCGACCTTGCCGAAAAATTCGTCTTGCTTGACCTTGCCTTTAGGAAACTGCGGCGCGCCCAACGTAACGCCTGGGCTTTTTGACTCAAACTTGAATTTCTCGCGATACAGAAAATAACCCTTGGTGATATCCCACTCGGCGCGGAGGGTCTGTCCCTGCACGCTCACTTTAGGGGGAATAAAGGCCTCATCGACGGCCAGAGGTTCTTCGTCTTGCGCCCAGACTACGCCTGCCAGCGCCGCCAAACACCACCACACCAACCATTTTTTCATAGGGTTATACAGACTCGTTTAGCCATTGCAGATAAGGAACAAATCCCGCCGTCACCGGCAGGGCCAGAATTTCCGGCACTTGGTAGGGATGTAGCGCGCGTATCCCCTGCGCCAAAGCCTCTAAGCGGTCGCGCCGGGTCTTGATAATCAACAACACCTCGGTGGCGCGCTCCACCGCCCCTTGCCACCGGTATATGGAGTGAATTCCCGGCACGAGGTTCACACAGGCCGCCAGTTTTTGTTCGACCAAGGCCGTGGCCAGGGCCACCGCGCCGTCGCCTTCGGGGCAGGTGCAATACACCACGCAATGCTCGGTGGAATCTATCATAATAGCGTCCGAATGGCGTATAAACCTGTGATTATACCGTCACAAACGCGATCTTGCTTGACTCCGTATACAAACCGACTATCATTAGCACTCATAACACTGGAGTGCTAATGCACCCCTTGAAACCCCCCGTAAGCGCCCCCATTATAGGGATTGCTTTTAACCATCATCCTAAAGGAGAACCCTTCATATGAAGATTCGTCCGTTACACGACCGCGTAGTAGTCCGTCGCATGGAAGAGGAACGTACCTCGCCCGGTGGCATCGTCATCCCCGACAACGCCGCCGAAAAACCGGTGCGTGGCGAAGTCATGGCCGTAGGCCGTGGCAAAGTGCTCGACAATGGCGACACCCGTGGCCTTGACGTTAAAGTCGGCGACAAGATCCTGTTCGGCAAATATTCCGGCACCGAAGTCAAACTCGACGGCAAAGAAGTACTTGTGATGCGCGAAGAAGACATCATGGGCGTTTTGGAATAATCTCCCCCACCTGAATTCGTAACGAGGAATAGCACTATGGCAGCGAAAGAAGTACGTTTTGGCGAAGACGCGCGTCATCGCATGATCCGCGGCGTCAACATCCTGGCCAATGCGGTCAAGGTCACCTTAGGCCCCAAAGGCCGTAACGTCGTGCTCGAAAAGAGCTTCGGCGCCCCCACGATCACCAAAGACGGTGTGTCGGTCGCCAAAGAGATCGAACTCGAAGACAAGTTTGAAAACATGGGCGCGCAGATGGTGAAAGAAGTCGCCTCGCAGACCTCCGACATCGCCGGCGACGGCACCACCACCGCCACCGTATTGGCCCAATCCATCCTGACCGAAGGCATGAAGGCCGTGGCCGCCGGTATGAACCCGATGGATCTGAAACGCGGTATCGACAAGGCCGTCATTGCGGCCACCGAGGCGCTGAAACAAATGTCCAAGCCTTGCACCGACAACAAGTCGATCGCGCAAGTGGGCACCATCTCCGCCAACTCCGACGAAGTCATCGGTAACATCATCGCCGAGGCAATGGGCAAGGTCGGTAAAGAAGGCGTCATCACCGTCGAAGAAGGTTCGGGCCTGGAAAACAGCCTGGATGTCGTCGAAGGTATGCAGTTTGACCGCGGTTATTTGTCACCCTACTTCGTCAACAACCAGCAGAACATGAGCGTCGAGCTGGAAGGCCCTATGGTCTTGTTGTACGACAAGAAGATCTCTAACATCCGCGAAATGTTGCCGGTGTTGGAAGGCGTCGCCAAGGCCGGTAAGCCGTTGTTGATCATCGCCGAGGAAGTCGAAGGCGAAGCGTTGGCCACCTTAGTGGTCAACACCATCCGTGGCATCGTCAAGGTCTGCGCCGTGAAGGCCCCGGGCTTTGGTGACCGTCGCAAGGCCATGTTGCAAGACATCGCCGTGCTGACCGGCGGCCAAGTGATCGCCGAAGAAGTCGGCCTGAGCCTGGAAAAGGCCACGCTGCAAGACTTAGGCTCGGCCAAGAAGATCGTGGTGACGAAAGAAAACACCACCCTCATCGACGGCAATGGCAAACAAGCCGACATCAAGGCGCGCGTTGAACAGATCCGCGCCCAGATCGAAGAAGCCAGCTCCGACTACGACCGCGAGAAGTTGCAAGAACGC
The DNA here is from genome assembly GCA_919902765.1 of Gammaproteobacteria bacterium. GTDB lineage: Bacteria > Pseudomonadota > Gammaproteobacteria > S012-40 > S012-40 > CAKKRP01. Next base: position 8,878 of record CAKKRP010000125.1, read on the forward strand.
GTCGCCAAGTTGGCCGGTGGTGTCGCCGTCATCAAAGTCGGCGCCGCAACCGAAGTCGAAATGAAAGAGAAAAAGGCCCGCGTTGAAGACGCCCTGCATGCCACCCGCGCCGCAGTGGAAGAAGGCGTGGTCGCCGGTGGCGGCGTCGCGCTGATCCGCGCCGTGGAAGCCATCAAAGGCCTGAAGGGCCTCAACCATGAGCAAGATGTCGGCATCACCATCGCCCGTCGCGCCATGGAAGAACCCTTACGCCAAATCGCGCTGAACGCAGGCGAAGAAGCCTCGGTCATCGTGAATAAAGTGCGCGAAGGCAAGGGTAACTTTGGCTACAACGCCAGCACCGGCGAATTCGGTGACATGGTGGCCATGGGTATTCTGGACCCCACCAAAGTGACCCGTAGCGCGTTGCAAAACGCCGCCTCGGTTGCCGGTCTGATGATCACCACCGAAGCCATGGTGGCCGAACTGCCCAAAGACGAAAAGCCAATGTCCGGTGGCGGCGGCGGCGGAATGGGCGGCATGGACATGATGTAAGGTTTTAAACTTTACATTGCGTTTAAGTCGTTAGGAAATAAAAAGGCCCCGGAAACGGGGCCTTTTTTATGTAACCCTATAAAATTAAGATTAAAAACGATTTCAATACTAACAATTAGACGTTCTTTGGCAATGTTTAAGCGACAGATACCTAACATGGGCACAGTCGTTTGCAGCTGAATGATATTTAAAGTGTTTTTGCCATAATCACTCTCAAAAACATAATATTACTCTGTTGACGTGTCTAAAAAACTGTCTAAAATAACCGATAGTAGTTTTAATGGCAGTTACACTTACATTATGAGAGTCCAGAAAATGGGGTACACACCACTTGGGCAGTTACCTAATGCTCCTCTAGCCTATGTGCTAGGTGTAATTGATTTTGATCCCCGTCCCGATACGGAAAAGCACATCGCAGCCCTTCGAGAGTCCTTACTTGCAGATTATCCGCGCTATCAACTACCCAGCGAAGTGCGTATTGAGCTTGAAGGAGGAATCCCTAATTCGCAAAATAGGTCTACTTTACGACATGAGTTCTCTTCAGCAGATAACCGTCTCGGCATCATCCTTACGGACCGTAAGCTGGCGTTTCATGCCACTGCCTACACGAAGTATGAAGCATTCATTGAGCGATTGACTAATTCGTTCATGCTAATAAGTGATGAATTAAAACATCTTTTTATGCGCCGTATTGGACTACGCTATATTGATGCGATTATCCCCGACGAAGAAAAATCGCCTGACGACTATGTTACACCCGGTTTACGCAATGCGCCAAAACTTTCATTAGAATATTCTATGAATGCTGGTGTATCAATTAGTGAGTTTCGCCTGGAAAGAGGCACGTTCGTAATTCGATATGCTACCGGGCCTGGGCGGATTCGGTTACCGCCTGACCTCGATTCTTTGTCGTTAGCCAAACCCTCAATATTACAGCGCAACATAGATGATCACCAAAGGACAGGGATTCTTGACTTTGATCGCTTCATGTCATTGGAAGAACCCTTTGATTTAGCATCCATTAAACGCTATATGGATCTCCTGCATAATGATCATTCTGTTGCGTTTCGAGAAATTACTACTGCCACTGCAAAAAACGCCTGGTCGCTACCTACAAAGGATTCCATATGAACGACAAGAATATTACATTGGAATGGGGAAAATCTAATGACTGGTTTGCGCCAGCGAAAAGCGAATCTACTGTAGACGGTGACTGGGACTGGTCATCGCTATTTGCGGGCACATCCATAAAAACATTTACCTCCCCTGTGATCAACTTTTTTGCGGCGCTCACATCCAATGGAATAACAACTGAAAGCCTATTAACTCCTGCAGAGCAAATTCGATATATTCAACTCGCTTTTGGCATCAACAACACCATTCTTGCAAGCATTTTGGAGGTAGAACGGCAAACGCTTCTTAATTGGACAAAGGTTTCCAATCCACCTAAATTGCAAACTCGAACAAAGAATCGCCTTTTGTTAATTAGCGACATTGCTCGACAATGGCGCCAGCGTTGTACACGGCCCCCACGAAACCTTGCAACGTCGTATTACTTTCAAGGCCGTACATTAATAGACATTCTGTCAGCGGAACAAATTGATGAAATTGCTCTGCAATCGATCATGGACGCTTTGAGCAAAAAAATCAATGATACCCTCGCACGTAGAGATAGCCGGATACGATCAATCATGGCACCACCCGACACTGATGACGACCGAATACTACGCATGGGAACAAGCATTATTCTGAGCAATATACCCAACGAGGATTAATGCGTGCCCTGCGCTGACCTGAATTCGGAATCATTAGATAAGCGTGTAATTGCGAATGGCTGGAGGCAGGGACACATTCTCCCAACGGACTCACATGCTTGCCTAGAAACACTTATCAAACAACAGATCAATCAAAATCAGGTAGCAATAGTGTTAACACATTCTTGCGACCTAGTCCGGCCTGATCCCTTACTCCCGGTAGAAATTATCTTAGGAAGGATCGTCAATACAAAACCTAATGGTGGGTTTACGTTTGGCCGCAGCCGCAAAGAATTGCACATCCTTGCAACCGACAATACCAATCAATGCATTCTCATATTGAAATCTATTGATCGCTTTAAAGTACCACTCACTTTACTCGGCGAGTATCGTCCAACGCAAACAATAACGTTAACCGGCGAACACCAAAGAGTGGTATTAATAAGCTGGTTGGTTGCCAGCTATGCTCGACCAGGGTTGCCACAAGCATTTGAAACTCGGATATCTACACAACGAAAAGCGTTGTCCGAGGCTGCCGAAAAGTTGTCGGATGTTGAAAAAATTTATTTGCAATTGAATTCGTGGGAAGATAACTTACCTGCAACAAAAAATTACACAATCAACCTTTTATTCGTCATGGAGAAAGAAAAATACGATGATGACAATCAAAAAAATAACACTGGCGAAGCAGTTAATAAATTTTTAGACGCACTAAAAAAGTGCGATGGCGTTCAAGTAGAAAGTGACGTGGGGGACGCTCTTGTCCCTGATGATGATATAACGCTATACGACGTGAGATGGTTTAGAGCTTGGGAACGCTTTGATTTTATGAGTCTTAAGGAATCTAGCGATATGAACTGAACAGTTCTTACGAATCCTAACCTGCCAGACCACAGCATTATTCCTGCAATCACCGCCCCCTCATTAGGACAACAACAACCCCAACGGAATGGCCCACAACTTATCACGCAGTTTGACCGCCTGCGTCCCGTTGTAGGCGAGTATTGCGGCCTCGCAATTAGGCGTGCGCTCAAGAAATGCCAGCAAACCGGCAAGATCGGCGTCACTCCAGCGCGACGCGGCCTTCATTTCGATGGCGAAAATACGCCGTTTGTTTTCAATCACAAAATCGACTTCGTACCGTCCTTGCACATTCCAAAACATCAGTTTCGCGCTTGGCCAGTGCGCCTCCAAAATAGCCGCCAAGTTTTGCGCGACATAGGTTTCATACAGCGCTCTACGCAGATGTTCGCTGGCGGGCGCGTCTAAATTTTCGACCCCCGTCAGGTAACACGCAAGACCCGAATCCGCGACGTATATTTTTGGGGATTTGATTAAACGCGAACTACGATTGTTAATAAATGGCGGTAACCGCCGCAAAATGAACGAAGTTTCCAACAAATTTAGATAGCGCGATGCCGTTGCCACCGTTAGTTTCGTATCGCGCGCAAGCTCGCTCGCGTTTAGCAACTGTCCGCCGCGCAACGCAACCAACTGCATGAGATTGCGATATGCAAGCAAATCCGCAACCTGCGCAAGTTGGCGCACATCACGATCAATATACGTCTGCTCATAGCCCTTAAACCATATCTCAGGTTTCCGCAGGCCCGCCACCGGCGGCATGCCCCCTGCAAGCACCTCCGCCCCACGCACCGGTTTCGCATCCACCGCAGACAATTTCAACGTATCAAAGAAGCGCATCAAGAAAGGCGTCTCCTCGACTCGGCCCAAGATTTCGCGGCGTGTGAACGGATACAGCGTGAAATACACCGCACGACCCGCCAGGGATTCAGAGACATTTTTGAGTAATTCAAAATTTGCGGAGCCGGACAATATGATCCGCCCGTTTTTACGGCGCTGATCGACGACGCGTTTGACGACTTGCAGCAACTCCGGGGCCTTCTGCGCCTCGTCTATGGTGACTTGATCATTCCCTTGAAATAGTGACTCAGGGTTTTCACGCGCCACGCGCAATGACGCGAAGTCATCTAGCGTAATATAACGCCGATGCCGTAACGCATCTTCATGTTGCAACAATGTGCTCTGCCGACTTGCCGCATGCCTGTCACCACCACTACCGGCATATCTGCAAGGGCATCTACCAAGGTCGGCACCAACTCTCGGCGCAAGTAGCTTGTCACAATTAATCACCTTATCATGTCAATATGACACCATGTAATAGTAGACTAAGACAGCTTTAAATACCACCTTTCGGGACATTCATCTTCATAAGATAACGCCACTATACCGTGACAGCCATTTGGGCCGCCCCTGTACCCGCCTGAAATTAAACCTAGATGCGATCGCCAAAAAGAATAACCGTAGAGATTGCCCCTACCAGTCCACCCCTTCAATCACCACCCGCTCACGCCACCAATTTCTTTACATGCATTTTTTTCCTGTCCTTCTCCGCATACCATGAATCATACTGCAACTGCTGATCGAACCAACTTTCTGCGGTCGTATTAAACGCGACGGATAGCCGCAATTCACGCAAACCACTTGACGAGGAAACAGTGACAGGAATATTCTGGCAAGGCCGTCGGTTTTTAGATAAATATCAATATAAGGAGGTAATGATGATTCCACCGTCATTTGGTTATTCCGCTCGCGTACACTGCCAGAGGCATTGAAGCTGCTGGTGCAGCATGGCGATGAGGCGAAAATTTTCGCGGGCGGGCATAGTCTGCTTCCGATGATGAAATTGCGCTTTGCAGAACCTGGACATCTGATAGACATCAACCGTATCCCTGAACTGAAAGGTATCCGCGAAGAAGGCGGACTGATCAAGATCGGCGCGATGATCACCGAGAGCGAGCTGATCGACTCCTTATTGTTGCAGCAAAAGGTGCCCCTGCTGCCCGAAGCCGCGCGCCAGATCGCCGACCCGCAAGTGCGTAACTGCGGCACCTTAGGCGGGGACATCGCCCATGGCGATCCCGGAACGACCACCCTGCTATCGTTATTGCGCTCAACGCGACCCTGATCCTGACCGGGCCCAAAGGTCAGCGCGGCGTCGCCGCAACAAACTTCTTTCTTGGCACCTATATGACGGATATGCGGGCCGATGAGATCCTCACCGAGATACATGTCAAGCCGTGCCCCGCCAACGCCGGTTCCGCCTACTGCAAACTTAAGCGCAAAACCGGTGATTTCGCGACCGCCGCCGCCGCAGTAGCGCTGGAAATGTCCGGCGGCGTAGTGTCTTCAGCCCGTATCGCGCTGACCAACGTAGCGCCGACGGCGCTGGATGCCCACGCGGCTGCGGCGGCCCTTGTCGGTCAACCATTAACCGAAGCCACGCTCAAGGCGGCGGCCGACGCCGCCATGGCCATCTGCGACCCGGCGGAAGATTTACGCGGAGATATCGCATACAAAACCGCTATGGCAGGTGAAATGACCAAGCGCGCGATTCGCCTTGCCGCATCCCGCTGCAAATAACGAGGAGATATTGAGATGTCCAAACAACTCATCAGTGTAACCATCAACGGGAAAAAAGTCGAAAAAGCCGTTGAATCCCGCACATTATTGATACACTTCTTGCGTGAAGAAATGAATCTGACGGGTGCGCACATCGGCTGTGAAACTAGCCACTGCGGTGCCTGCACCGTTGACGTGGATGGTAAGTCTATAAAATCTTGCACCGTGCTTGCCGTTCAATGCGATGGATCCGCAGTGCTGACAGTGGAAGGGCTTGCCGACAAAGGCGCATTGCATGCCGTACAAGAGGCGTTTTATCAAGAACATGGCCTGCAATGCGGATTTTGCACTCCCGGCATGCTGTTGCGGGCTTACCGTTTTTTGCAAGACACACCGGCTCCAACAGAAGAACAAATCCGTATGGGTTTGTCCGGAAATCTGTGTCGTTGTACCGGCTATCAAAACATCGTCAAAGCGGCGCGATCCGCTGCGAAGAAATTGCAAGAAAAAGCCAAGCAGCCTGTTGCTGCTTAATTATTTAAGCCAAGCGACTAAAGGGGAGCTTAAGGAATATGGCTATGGATGCATCCCTAAAAGATCGTCAAAACGCGCTTCAGGGCGTGGGCGAATCGCGCCTGCGCAAAGAAGATGCGCGTTTCATCCAAGGTAAAGGCAACTATTTCGATGACATAAAAATGCCCGGAATGCTGTACATGGACATCGTGCGCGCACCGGTGGCGCACGCACGCATCAAGAAGATACATAAGGAAGCCGCGCTCGCCCGCCATTCCCGGCGTGTATGCGGTGCTGACCGCCGACGACCTGAAGCCGCTCAAACTGCACTGGATGCCGACCCTGGCAGGCGATGTGCAAGCCGTTCTGGCAGATACAAAAGTACACTTCCAGATGCAAGAAGTCGCCATCGTCATAGCCGATGACCGTTATATCGCTGCCGATGCGGTGGAGGCGATCAGCGTCGAATATGAAGAATTGCCGGTGGTGATCGATCCATTCAAGGCGCTAGAAAAAGGTGCGCCTGTGCTGCGTGAAGACCTGGCGGGGAAAACAGAAGGCGCGCATGGCAAGCGCTATCATCACAACCATATTTTCACCTGGGACGCCGGTGATAAAGAGAAGGCGGATGCCGCATTCGCTGCAGCCCAGGTGACAGTCACGCAGGATATGGTTTATCAAAGAGTGCATCCGTGTCCGTTGGAGACCTGCGGTTGCGTGGCATCGTTTGACCCGATACGCGGCGAGTTGACCACGTACATGACCAGTCAGGCACCACACATCGTCCGCACGGTCGTATCGATGTTGTCAGGTATTCCAGAATCGAAAGTACGGATTATTTCGCCTGATATTGGCGGCGGCTTCGGCAATAAAGTCGGCATTTATCCAGGCTACGTGTGCGCCATCGTGGCGTCGATCGTGCTGGGGCGACCGGTTAAATGGATTGAGGATCGTGTAGAAAATCTGTCGGCTACGGCGTTTGCGCGCGATTACCATATGACGGGTGAATTGGCGGCGACCAATGAAGGAAAAATCACAGGTTTACGGGTCAATGTGATTGCGGATCATGGTGCATTTGATTCATGTGCCGACCCCACCAAATTCCCAGCCGGCATGTTCCATATCGTTTCCGGATCCTATGATATCCCGGCGGCCTACTGCCGTGTGGATGGCGTGTATACCAATAAAGCCCCCGGCGGTGTTGCGTATCGCTGCTCTTTTCGTGTCACCGAGGCCGTTTATCTGATCGAACGTATGGTGGATGTGTTAGCCCAAAAGCTGAACATAGACAAAGCAGACATACTCAGGAAAAATTTCATCCGCAAAGAACAATTTCCGTACACTTCCGCTTTTGGTTTTGAGTACGATTCAGGCGATTACCATACGGCGCTTGAAAAGGTGTTGCATACGGTAGATTATAAGGGACTGCGCGCCGAGCAGGCCAAAAACCGGGCTAATCCGGATTTGCCAACCCTGATGGGTATCGGACTGGTTTCGTTCACCGAGGTGGTTGGCGCGGGTCCGTCGAAAATGCGACATTCTTGGCGTGGGCATGTTTGATTCTTGCGAGATTCGGGTGCATCCGACCGGCAGTGCGATTGCGCGTATGGTATTGTGGCCTAATTAACCTGTACACCCGAATGGGATAAACTAACCCAACGAAACGA
>CAKKRP010000126.1 GCA_919902765.1 Gammaproteobacteria bacterium
AAAAACTAAAAAATGATCCGACCAATTTGGATCAATGGTATATGTTGGGGAAGTCTTACCAATTTTTACAGCGCTACGAAGATGCTATTGCGACCTATGAACATCTCCTGAAAAACGGCGGTGACCAGAATCCCGACGTGTATACCAACTTGGCGGATGCGGTGGCGATGGCCAGTGGGCGTGTTTTGACGCAGCGTTCCAAGGATTTGTTGGATAAGGCGCTGCAATTGGATCCCAAGCATACCAAGGCCTTATGGTTGGCGGGCACGGCGGCCTACCAAGATAAAGAATTAAAAAAAGCGCTGGGTTACTGGTTGCGCTTGGAGCCCTTATTTGCGGATAAACCGCAAGAGCAAGAACAAATTCGTGGCAACATATTAGAAACCAAGTCTGCATTGGGCATGGATATCACCGCCGATCAGCGGCGCTGGGAGATGGCGCAAAGTGGAAGTGGCGGTGGAGACGATGCCTCGGCAACGCCTACCACGGCGGCAGGCGCAAGCATACAAGGGCGGATCCAATTAGACGCCGCCGTCGCCAAACGCGCGCAAGCCGATGATACTGTGTTTATCTTTGCGCGTGCAGCGGAAGGGCCACCCATGCCATTAGCGGTATTGCGCAAACGCGTTAAAGATTTGCCCATGGATTTCGTTTTGGACGATTCTATGGCCATGAGTCCGGCGATGCGTTTGTCCAGTTTTCCACGTGTCATCGTCACCGCGCGCGTCTCGAAAAGCGGTAATGCGACGGCTCAGTCGGGAGATTTGCAGGCGACTGCAGCGACGGTAGACGTAGGCAGCAAGCGTGCGGTGCAGTTGGTGATTAACAGCGTGGTGCCTTAGCAAGTGGGGGGCGGGCTTAAAATGAGTTTCCGGTTAATACTCCCGTAATCCCTATTGGAGACAATCAAAAAAAACGGCGAGAAAATCGCCGTTTTTTAGTTGAGGGGATGCACAAGCGATATGTGTCGTGTAGCGCGTGATCTAGGTTTGTGCGTAGTGAGCGCATATAAGACCTATAATTGATGTTTTTAGGCCGGTGATGGCGAGGTATCGAAACCAAACGCATTGGGTAGCGGCCGCGCTGTGGGCGTGGAGCGTGGTTATTTGGGCCGCGCAAGCGCCAGAGATCGACCTCGATCAAATAAGCTTACCAGGGGATATGGTGGAGACGCCCCGCCCACCGTCGGCAAAGCCAATACCCGCGCCGTCCAGTGCAGGCGTGCCCTTAAAAAAAACGCTTACTCCTCAGGATGTAGACATAGATAAGCTAGAATTGCCTGCCGATATGGTGGAGAAAGGCAGTGTTCCACAGACCGCAAAACTCCCGGAAAATGCCCTCATTCCAAAGCGGCCCAGCGCATTTGGGTGGGGCGGCTACGTAAAAAACGAGTCGGCCTACCGCTTTGACTCACCGCGCACCTTCACCAAGATACGCGATATCCTTTATCTTAACGGACAATACAACGTTGGTTCTTGGTTGAAATATAATTTCGCCGGTTGGGGATATTACGACCACGCGTATGATTTGTTCGATTACCAAACCGTTACCGGCCGTCAGCGGCGTGATGAAAAAGAACCGCTAGTATTTCATGAAGGTCTGGCGATGGAAAAAGATTCGCCGGTCGCTGCCGTGCGCGAATCGTATATAGACTTATATTTAAAAAATTTGGACGTGCGAGTAGGTAAGCAATATATAATCTGGGGCGTGCTCGAAGGTGTACGCGTAGTCGATGAAATAAATCCAATGAATTTTCGTGAGTTGATCTTGCCGGAGCTGCTCGATTACCGCGTTTCGCAATGGTCCGCAAAGTTAAATTACTATAACAGCTTCGCCGATTTCGAGTTGGTTTGGATACCCGATTTGCAGTTTCACAAAGCGGCGCCGGCAGGGTCGGAGTGGGAATTGTTTCAGGTGTTACCCGAAACAACGGTTCCCAAGAGTTGCGATTTTAATTTTTCGAGAGACTCGGCGCGGTTGTTGCCAAAGGTCATCTTTCCGAATGGCTGCGATCTGCGCTTTTCCGAAATTGGTGCGCGCCTCTCTAAAAAAATATTCGGAACGGATTTTACGTTTAGCTATTGGTACGGCTGGGATTTGTATCCGGTCGTGTTTCGGTTGATTTCACGCGCGGATATCCTCAACGCGCGCGCCGGTTCGAATATACCGGTATATCCGACATATACACGTATTTCCATCTATGGATTGACGTTCAGTCGAGAAATTGAGGGTAATATTCTCAAAGGTGAATTCGCCTTTGTAAAGAATAAATACTTTGCGATACTCGATGTGGACGCCAATGGCGACAATTACTTGGATCACGACGGGGAGGTAAAACGCGATCATTTGCGCTGGGGGTTGGGTTACGATTTCAATTTGTGGGGGGCGGATATTTCCGCCGCTCTAACGCAGTGGGTGATAATGGATTATGATCGAGCCATTTTACAGGATGAAGTCGATACTTCATTTAATGTTTTTATACGTAAACCATTGCAAAAAAGATCGGCGGTATTTACGCTGCTGATGATTAAGCTTATCAATTTTAATGAGACCTTGATTAAACCAAAAGTGACTTTTGACCTTTCCGACCATTTTCAATTGGCGGCGGGCATGGATTGGTTTATCGGTCAGCCCACGCAATTTGGGCGTCAGTTTGAAATCGGCGCGCCGGGCAATCTAGTGGATGTAGTGCAACAGGCGCAGTTTCTGGGTAATTTCCGAGACAATCGCCGGGTGTTTGTCGATTTTAAGTATAGTTTTTAGAGTGTTGTTAGAGTCATGAAGATGAGGGACGGCTAAGATGTTGTCAAAACTGTATGCGTTGGTAGTCGAATTTCCAAAAACAGTGCTGGCGGTGGCGTGTGGATTTACCGCTTTTTTTGCCTTTCAGTTGACGCATTTGCGGTGGGAGACGGATGCGCGGGTATACCTGCCTAAGGGACATCCCGCCATTATTTACGATGAAAAGGTCGATGATATTTTTGGAGTAAAAGACAATATCATTGTTATCATCGAGAACGATGAGCAAGGCATATATAACGCCGAGAGCTTGGAAAGAGTGCGGCGTATTACCGATAAAATAAAGGCGCTAGAAGGCGTAATCGCCACGCGGGGAGTCGATATCGCGTCGCTGTCCACCGCGACGGTATTTTTCGGCACAGACAAGGAGATAGGTTCCAAACCCTTGATGCCGGATGTGGTGCGGTCCGCAGAACACATCGCGGGAATCAAGGCGTTGGTCGAGCAAAATGCCGATTTATTCGTCGGCAACATTGTTTCCGCTAACGGTAAGGCGGCGATCATACGCGCCAAACTAAAAGAGGGCGCCAGCAACCGATGGTGGACTTATTTCCAGATCAAACGCATTATCGCCGAAGAAACCGGCGATTGGAGTGCGATGGCGTCGGGTTGGGGCGGTGATTGGAAATCCGCAACGGCGGAAACCGCCACGCCCGCGAATTCAGAAGCGGAAAAAAATGCCAGATCAACAGGTAAAGAAGATTGGCGCAAATGGCCGCAACCCGCCAATCAAAATATTGCATCGACCACGCCCACAGCCAAAACGGAAGCGGGTGGCGATTGGAGAAAATGGCAATCCGCATCGACGCTAAAAAGCGCAATTAAGGACAAATTCTATCTGGCCGGGCGGCCTGTGATCGAGGTATCGTCGGGCATGTATGCGCTGCAAGACATGCAGGTCATGGTGCCTATTGTGTTAGCAGTGATGGCCATAGTGTTGTTGATTATGTTTCGATCGGTGCGCGGCATGTTGCTGCCGCTGTTGATCATGGCGATGGCGGTGATATGGACGCTGGGTTTGATGGCGGCGTTGGATGTGCCTATGTACACTATTTCTACTATGCTGCCGGTCATCTTGGTGGCGGTTGGCGTAGGCGACGCCGTACATATCATCAGTCACTATAACGATTTGGTATTGGAAGATCCTCACCGTGAAAGTCGATTGATCGTGCAAGATGTGATGGCGGGGTTAGGGGTGCCGGTCATTATCACCTCGGTCACTACTGCGGTGGGCTTTATGTCGAATTTTTTTGCAGATATGCCGCCATTTCGAATGTTTGGAATTTTTGCGGCGATAGGTGTCATGCTGGCGTGGTTTGTGTCGGTGACCGTGCTACCTGCGTTTTTGACCCTGTTAAAGCCCCATGTCGCCGGTTACCTGGCTAAACGTCGCAATATACGCGTACATGAAAGTTCCGGGTGGTTAACACGCGTCCTGGTGGGTTGGGGACGCATCGTTACCTTAAAACGCAACGCGGTTGCGGCGGTAGTAGGGGTGGTTTTGGTTTTCTTTTTAATAGGCGCTACACGCCTATTTGTGGACTCCAGTTGGTTGACGGATTTTAAAAAGGACAGCGATGTTGCAGTCTCCACCGAGGTGCTAAATAACAGTTTTGACGGTAGCATTTTCTTGAATGTAGTGATCGAAACTGATCGCAAAGACGGTTTAAAAGATCCTCAACTATTGCGCAAAATGGAGGCATTGCAGACATATGCGGCGACACTGCCCAAGGTGGGCGATTCGTTGTCGGTGGTAAATTATTTGAAAAATATGAATAAAAACCTCCACGCGGGTGATGCGAAATTTGATGTATTGCCGGAAACACAAAAACAAATCGCCGAATATTTGTTTTTATTTTCGGTTTCCGGGCGTCCGGAACAGTTGGATCAAGTGGTGGACTATGATTATAAAACAGGCTTGATAAGCATAGTGATTAAAACCGACCACACGCGCGAGCTGAAGCATATTATCGATAATGTCAATGAGTATGCGACGCGTGAATTCAAAGACAATAATGTAAAAGTGAATTTATCCGGTTCTGGAAATAATTCGTTCATTTGGGCGAAATTGTTGATCGACAGTCAAACAATGTCGATCATTTTGTCTAAATTAGGCATTTTTCTCGTGGCCGCGTTGTTGTTTCGAGCGCTGATGGCGGGGGTGTACGTGGTCGTGCCAGTCAGTATCTCTACCCTGATAGTCGCCGGCGGCGCCGGGTGGTTGGGTGTACCGTTGGATGTATCAACTGCATTGGCGGCCGGCATCGCGATAGGTGTCGGTGTGGATTACGCGGTGCACTATATTTATCGGTATCAAATAGAGTTTGGAAAATACCAAGATCACAACTTGGCGACCGCGCACACCTTGCGTACTGCTGGTAAAAATATCACGCTCAACGCCTTGGTCGTGATAGCGGGTTTTGCGGTATTGCTCGCGTCTCAATTTCCTCCACACGTCAAGCTGGGGTATCTGGTGGCGGCCTATATGGTGGTAAGTTTTGTATCTGCATTGGTGGTATTGCCGTTGATGTATGAATTTTTTAAACCGAAAATGCGACCGTTGCGCGATGGCTAGGCTGCGTTGGGGCGCGGCTTGGTGGTGCGCTTGCGCAGCACTCATTTGGTCTGGCGTTAGCCAGGCCAAACCGCGTCTCTCGGATTGGACATTCTCGCCTGTGGTTGGGGTGATGCAACCCTCCCTCAAAAGTATTAACGAAGGTATATTTCAGGCGCCTTATAGCGGTCAAGCTCAATTGACGACCGATTTTAAACAAGACTTATCCGGACGCTTTGAATATGCTGTGGATACGTTTATGTTTCGTAACCCGTTGCCGCCGGTGCCGCTGGGTCCGGAGGCGGGAATAGAATTTAGGCGCAGTCTTAATGCTAAAACGGATTTTTTGATCGGCATCAGCTCCTGGGAGATGTCGTCAAAATCCAAGATTACGGTCATATTTCCGATGCAAGGCGATGCGAATAATGTCGCTATCTATGACCGTCGAGGAAAGCTGAGGATTACCCAGTATTATTTAGGCGTAAGGCGATTCGTCGGCGAAAAGACCCGTATGTTTAACGCCTACTTCGACCTTAATCTGCGACAGTTATTCGATATACAATATCAAGATGAAAACGTTTTTAGTTTTCAGACCGGTCAACCTGCGGGGTTTAAACGTATCGATATTATTACCGCGCGTAGCACGGGTGTGTCGATGGTGCAATTGGGCGCAGGTGTGGAAGTGCGCTTGATGGAACGCATTACCGTTGCGTTGGAGGGTGATTATGCGGTGGGGTTTACACGGCCGTTTTTGCGCAATGTGACGGAGCGTCAAGACTTTAATGCGGGCGATCTGATAACCGGGCGGGGCACACCTATACAAGGAGGTACAGCGAACGACGCATATTATGTCCCTGCCGATGGCAAAGGGTATAGTGAGGCGCGTCTTGATTTGGACGGTTGGCGGGCGGCTGTGAAATTCAATGTGGAATTTTAGCAAAAATTCTCTACCGTTGCGCATTTTCGCTATTACTATGGCGTTATTTGTCGTTGCGACGCCCGTGCGGCTATCGGGTGCGGAACCCAAACGTAGCGATTTTTTATCTCAATTATTAGATGAAGGTGTCGCATTCGAACGCAATGGAAATTACAAGGATGCGTTAAACCGATTTAATACTATGCTAGTGGTAGATCCCAACAATGCCGAGGCCCACTATCGTATTGGTTTATTGTACGTGACCAAAAATGAACCTCAAAAGGCCTTGAAATACATGAAAAAGGCCACCGAGTTGGCGCCTAAAAATATACGTTTGTCGATTAATTTGGCGCAACAACTGGAACGCTATGAGATGTTGGATTACGCGATCGCGGAATATCAACGCATCATCGCGACCGGTGTACGTGACCCGCGTATAAAAGAAGCGGAGAAATTCTTGGCGTTGGCGAGTAGTCAATCGCTAGTAAAAAAAGACGAGATGAACGCCGCGTTGTTGGTCTTGAACGGATTGATGTTGGAGTATCCTGAGGATCCTGGCGTATTATTTGGCGTAGGCGGTGTGTACGTGTTGCTAAATCGCGTTGATGAGGCGGAACGTGTGATGAAGCAATTGGAGTCCAAACAGCCGGATAACGACTTGGTGCATATGAACTTGGGTAGTTTGTACGAGCGCACCAACAACGTTACGGCCGCGTTGCAGCAATACAAGAAAATCATTGACCATAACCAATCGCCACAGGCCGTGCGATTGGCTACGCTTCGTTATGGCATGATAGAAGGTAAGGAGTATTATCGTTTAGGTAAATGGCAAGAAGCGATGGCATCCTTCGACAAGCTCGTACAGTTGGATCCAAAATTCGGTGAGGCGATTTTTCATCGAGCGTTGATTTTTTTGCAACTTAAACAGCCATTAGAGGCCGAAAAAATATTCAAGCGGTTGGTGGAAATGAATAAGAATGATTTTTCAACACGTTTGAATTTGGCTTCGCTTTACGGTAGCGAAATGCAACTGGATTTAGCTCTGGCGCAATATCAATACGTCATAAAAAATGACCAGGAAGGGCACTATCGGCAGCAAGCGCAGATGCGTGTGGCGGTTATCCATAATGAGTTGGGCAATGAGGCGTTTAAAAAAGGCGACTTGGAACGGGCATTCCAGGAGTACAGTGTAGCAACTCAAAATTACGGCGGCTTCGCCTTGCCGTGGTTCAATCGCGGCATGATTTTGTTACGGCAAAATAAAAAGCAAGAGGCGATACAAGAATTTGTACAGGCGGTGGGAGTTGATCCTGCGTATATGCAGGCACATATTCAGTTGGTGGATATTTATGAGAGTTTAGGCCGTTATACGGATGCGGCAAATTCCTATGATGCGATTATGCGCATCAATCCCGATAGTAATGAGGGTAAATTCTCCGCGCAGAAACTTCCTATTACTAAAGCACGAGGGTTGTGGGCGGATAAGAAATATGCAGAGGCACAGGAAGAGTTTGACAGAATACTTGCTGAGCAACCGAGTAATTACGAGGCTTGGTTTTATCTAGGGGCAATGAGTGATGATCGCGGGAGATTGATCGAAGCTGCCGATTATATGCAAAAAGCTGTCGCGTTGCGCCCTAATATCGCTAGCATACGTTTACATTTGGCCAATATTTACCAACGCTTGGAGATGGAGGAGTTGGCGGAGGATGAATATCGGAGGGTGTTGTTTATTGGCGTGAGTAATGAACAGACGACCGAAGTGATGGAGAGATTGAATAATGTAGAGGCGGCGCTGTCGGGGTTTTCAAGGCGCATGGTGTATACCATGGGTTATGATAGCAATGCGTCTTTAAACGACTTGGTGCCGTCCAGTGAGGTCAGTGGCGCATTGGCGTTTGGTGTAACTTATGCGAATAAATTTGCTGATGATCTGCGTTTTAATATACAGTTTAATCCATCGTACTATACATTTCATAAACAAAATTTCGATTTTTGGCGCTTCAGCATGTTATATGGGATGATAAAAGGCAATGTGGATCGAAGCTGGAGCCTAAATTACGGTGCGGATAGTATAGTCGATATCGATACCTCTAACGCTACGTCTACTTCGGGCGCAATTACGATTAGGAATTCGCGCCGCTTGTTTTTGCCAGCGGCTTTCGGTTTGGCGCCAGAAGGCATGGAAGGCGAAGAACAGCCTACCGCAGTTGATCTATATCTGGGTGTGCGCGACGCCGAGTCTTCGGGTTCGCAGCCCTTATTGTCGATTACACCAAATTTTGGAGTCAGCGCTGCGCAGAGTTTGGTGGGCGGCATTTCTGCGTCGGTCTCGTACTCGGTTGCAACGAGTCGCAATAAGGTGCATACGGAAGGTTACCAGCAGCGCGATACCAGCCGCTTGGATCCGTTTTCCGGTCGAATAGTGCCGGGCAATGATAACATCATCGATAAGGTGTTCGATTCGCGTGATTACGAGCTGGATTCTCATATAATCAGTTTAAGCCTGCAACGCATGTTGAGGCCTGGTTTGCGGGGCTCGGTGAGCACTAACGCCGTTTATATAAACTATATTAATCCGGATAGCGTAGTAGAAAATAAAAGAAGACAGAACATTGCATTGGGATTGGCCGTCAGTTTCACGTATATGGTACAAAAAGATCTAAATGTTTTTGGTGCGCTGGATTGGCAAAAGATGCGTTCTAATTTGCCGGTACGCGGCGTGGTAAGAGATGAGGTGCGTCCGTTTGCGGAAAATTTACAGAGCACCGGCTTGGGCGGTTACGCCAAATTTACCATGACGTTCGGGATGCAGATGGCGTTTTGAATGTGTGTTGCCGTTTAATCACGCAAGGCCTTGAATGCACTCACGGCCCATGCAGTCGCTGCAATTGCAAATAATGCGGTGATCCCCGCTGCGGGCCAAAATACACCTGCATCTGGATTGGCCTGTAGCGCGGCGCGCGCCGCTTGCACACCATATTCAACAGGATTGAACATTGCGGCATATTGCAGCCAGCTTGGCATAAATTGTTGCGGAACCATTGCCGTAGAGAAAAACATCAAAGGTAAGGTCATTAAGTTGCCGATCATTACCAAAGGTTCTTCGCGTTGCAGCATGATGGCGAGGCCGTTGGAAATGCTGGCGAACGCAACTCCCAATAAAACAACGGCGGTCAATCCGGCCAAAATAAAAGAGATTTGTGTCGTAATGTGCGCGCCTAGCGGCAGGGCGGTCAATAAAACGATAATCACTTGCAGCAAGACCAAAAACGCGGAATGTAATACACGGCTCAACACCACCGCAGTGCGCGAGATCGGGGAGACCAGCATGCGCGCGACCGTACCGGCCGTCAATTCACGCAATAGGCTGACCCCAGACCACGACGAACCGAATAAGACGGTCATTACCACCACTCCGGGCAAAAAGTAATCGATATACGAGGCCGCCGGAAACCCCGGCATGCTGGCGAACCCGCCAAACAACGCGCTGAAAATCAATAGCCACAGCAACGGTTGAATTAAACCGAATATCGTCCACATGGGCATGCGCAATGAAATTCGTAAATATTTTTTAAACAAATGCCATGTATCGAAAAGCATGAAAATCCTCGTTAAACAGGTCTGTTATGCGGCCACGCAAACTAGTCTTTAGTGTGCGGCCCAGGTTTGCCGGTTTGTTTCCAAGAGGCCTTGGTTTTTGGCCCGCCTTCGTCACTTTGCCAGTGTTGCGATTCCGGCCAAGCTTTTTGCCGTGCTTCGTCTGGCACTGAGGTTTGCGCGTCGCGCCAAGCCTCTTGTTGCGGCCAAGTTCCCGAGTTCGCTGCGGATGGCGCGCCGTCGGATGTGTCGCCTTGATTTTGCCAGCGTTGCCAGGGGGCTTCTGGCGGCGGTGCAGCAGCGGTTTCCGTGGCGGTCTGGTCTTGTTGCCATTGTTTTTGCCACTTGCCGCCGCCTTTGCCCGCCCATTGTTTCCACCAGGCGTTTGGTTCAGAGCCGTCTTTTTTGCGCGTCATGCTGCTGCCGGTATAGCGCAGAAAAACGTCGTCCAAGGTGGGACGCGCAAAGGTTAAATATTTTATTTCCGCGCCGCTGGCGCGCGTTGCATCCACCAAGCGCGGGATCATCGTTGCGCCTTGCGCAACATAGACATGTACGTGGGGGCCGTCTATGCGTATGTCTTGCACATCCGCCATATTGGCCAAGACATACTGTAGCTTAGGAATGGTTTGCGTATCGGCCACTTCTAAGATGATGGCGTCGCCTTTAATGGTGTCTTTTAACGCATCCGGCGTATCTATGACTTGGATTTTTCCGTTATCAATAATCGCGACGCGGTGCGCCAGTTTGTCGGCCTCATCGAGATAATGGGTGGTCAGTAAGATGGTTAAGCCTAAATCGGTATTCAAACGTCGCACGTATTGCCACAAAGATTGGCGGCTGGGCGCATCCAAGCCCAGCGTAGGCTCGTCTAAAAATAAAACCTTGGGGCGGTGGATCAGCGCCGTCGCGATGTCTAGTTTGCGGCGCATGCCGCCGGAATAAGTTGAAACCAATTGGTCGAGTTGCGTCGTCAGGTCAAAGTATTCGCCCAGTTCGGCGCTACGCGCCAGGATATCGGCCTTAGTCATGCGATACAATTGACCCTGCAGGGTCAAATTTTCACGCCCGGTTAAAAAATAATCTACGCCGGTTTCCTGCGCGACATAACCGATCGCCTGACGCACCTTTTCAGGTTCTACATCGATATCGTGACCCGCCACCGCGACATGGCCGCTATCAAAACCGCACAGGGTGGTCAGGACGCGCACCGCAGTGGTCTTACCCGCGCCGTTCGGGCCGAGTAAGGCCAGGATTTCGCCTGGTTTGACTTCAAGGTCTACGCCTGCCAGCGCGCGCGCGCCGCTTGGGAAGGTCTTAGTGAGCCCAGCAATCTTTATCATGTGGTCACCATCGAGGGGATCAGCTTCGATTATAGCGTGTTCTTGGCGTGCGGCCAAACGGCGTCGGTAGGAGTGGTTTGACAGCCGGGCATTACTACCTTAAATTAGCCGCTAGTCGCTAGAGGCGACCCGTCCCGTATGGGACCATCAACTGGGGAGGGGGTTACGCCATGTGGCGGACGATAAAGGGGCAAAATAGCGTGGCATGGATCGGCGGCGGAATTATTTTGCTGTCGATAGGGGTGTGGCTTGCGCCTGCGAGTTGGGCCGATGGCTGGGCTGATACCAAGGCACCCAATACCTTTTCCGCAACGAATAGCGGCATTTCCAACACGCGACACAATCTAACGATGTCTTATTTGGGCGGAAATGCCGCGATTATGCAACCCTATCGCAATGATTTCGCTGAGGTATGCGTCTATTGTCACACGCCGCACGGCGCCAATCGGCGAGTTGCCGCGCCGTTATGGAATCGTACGGTGACGCCACGCACATATACGTTGTACCAGACTAAAAACAGCCCCGGTCTGCCCACCAGTCAGCCCGGACCGAATTCCTTGACATGTTTGTCGTGTCATGACGGCTTGACCGCGATTGATTCCATTATCAATATGCCGACCAAAAAAACGGGTGCCTATGCAGGGTGGTCGAGTACCGCCGAAACGAGTGTCGATTTCGCCAATTTAAGCCGTTGGAGCGGCGGCACCGTTGGCGCACACAGCGGACTTAACGCAGCGGGATTTTCGTCGGGAGGCAATAATGGGCCGTGCTTGACGTGTCATGTGCCGGGTGGGCCTAATGGAGCTCCTGATTTTCAACCGTTTGTTATTGGCGGCAAATATGACACCAGCGATGTGCAGAGGACGCAAAATACAGATGGCACTTTTACATTTACGATGAATTATGTCAGGGACCTAAGCTTAGGTAATTACTTGGCCGACGATCATCCCGTTGGCGTGCGCTATCCCGAACGTTTTAGCAAAGGCGGGGAATACGCGGAGCCTACACTGCGTCAGGCGCGTATTGCTTTTTTTGATAAAAACGGCAATGGCCATGCCGATCCCAATGAAGTGCGTTTATATGACAGTGGCGATGGATATGAAGTGGAGTGTGCGTCGTGTCATGATCCGCATGGCGTGCGGGTGAGCGATGGAAATGACCTGATACCGAGTTTTTTGCGTGTCGGCAGGGTCGTGTATCAACCTCAGCTCACCGATCCAAAAGACATCTCAGTGGGTAATCCGGGTAGCGAATTGTGTTTAACTTGTCATGTGAAATAAACAGCGCGTAACGTGCTCGCGAATTATTGCAACGCTATGGTTGTTCTAAATAATCCCGTTTGCGTAGCGTTAGAATCTATGTATACCCGATATTTTCGGCATAAATATGGGAATATTTATAAGAAAAATTCAATGGGATTGGTGAAGATTGCGCATTAACGTTTCCCGTTCAAGGCATGTAAAAATAATGCTTGATATTGCTGCGCATTGAAGTGGATTGGATTGCCGCCCGCCGATGGATCATGCACCGCCGCCTCAGCGATGTCTGCGGCGTGATCGCTACCGATGCTGATGGCCGCGAGTGTGTGCGGAATTTTTAGTTCTATGCGCAGTTCTTCCACCCATTTTATGATGGCGCCGGCGCCTTTACCTTTGAGGCCCAAGAGTGCCGCGAGGCGTGTCATTTTTTCATCAATGGCTTGCGCGTTCGCCACTAACACATAAGGCATTAAAATGGCGTTGAGCAGTCCGTGATGGGCGTCATACATCGCGCCAAGCGGATGCGCCAAGGCGTGGATCGCGCCCAATCCTTTTTGAAAGGCGGTCGCGCCCATGGCCGACGCGACCAACATGTGTGAGCGCGCAGCGACATTGTGCGGATCGCGATACGCGGTCGTTAACCATTCTTTGATCAAGCGCATACCTTCCATCGCGATGCCATCGGCCATGGGGTGAAATCCGGGCGCGCAATAGGCCTCTAAACAATGCGACAAGGCGTCCATACCAGTGGCCGCAGTGACGTGCGGCGGCAAGTCAAAGGTCAATTGCGGATCGGCGATAACCACCGGGGGCAGCATGCGTGGATGAAAAATAATGACCTTGCGGTGCTCTGTTTCCGACACGATTACCGCTGCGCGACCGACTTCCGAACCGGTGCCTGCGGTGGTGGGAATGGCAATACAAGGCGCGATACCGTCTGTTTTAACGCGCGTCCAATTGTCACCTACATCTTCAAAATTCCACAGCGGTAAATCTTGTCCAACCATTAATGCTATCGCCTTGGCGGCATCCAAGGCGCTGCCACCGCCTACGGCGATCACCCCATCGCAATTATTTTGGCGATAAACGAGCACGCCATCGGCGACGTTTTTGCCCGTAGGGTTGGGCTTGATATCGGAGAAAACCGTGAACGGAATTTTGTGTTCTTCCAATATTCCGCGTACGCGCGCAAAAATCGGCAGTTTAACCAGTCCTTGATCGGTGACCAATAAGGGGCGCTCGATGTGTTGTTGGTTAGCGATTTTTCCCAATTCAGAAATTCGACCGGCGCCAAAACGTATGTTGGTCGGGTAATTCCAATTGCCGCTAAAAGTGGTATTTGACATAAAAATTACCCCGCAGTAGTGAGGCGTAAATGAAAGGATTTTGGGCGCGTCAGGCGTTCATATCCGATTTCAGAAAGCGTGCAGCCGCGACCGGAATCACCGACCCCCGTCCATGCAAGATAGGGATCCAAATAATCGCAACGATTCATAAATACCGTGCCGGTATGTAAATTTTCACCTATGCGTGCGGCGGCCTCGACATCTTGTGTCCACACCGCCGCCGTCAGACCATAGGCGCTATCGTTCATCAGCGCTATCGCTTGAGCATCGTTTTTTACCGGCATGATCCCCACCACCGGTCCAAAACTTTCGTCACGCATGACGCGCATGGAATGATTAACGTCGATGAGCACTTGAGGAGGCAAGTAAGCGCCTTGGTCACGGAGAAATTGGCGCGTATCAATTAGTGATCGCGCGCCCTGCTTTAATCCTTCGCGTATTTGCGCGCGTACAAAGTCGGCGGCCTCGGCGCGCACCATGGGTCCCAATGTGGTGTCGCCATTGGTCGGGTCATCGAGCACATATTTTTTCACTTCCGCCGCATAGGCCTCGACGAATTTTGTAAATATCGATTGATCGACATAAATACGTTCGATGCCGCAACAGGATTGTCCGGAATTGAAAAACGCGCCATCGACGAGATTCGTTACGGCATGCTCAAAATTTGCATCGGCGCGTACATAAGCGGGATCTTTGCCGCCCAATTCTAAACCGGATTCGATAAAACGTCCCGCTAACGCGTGTTCCACCGCGCGACCACCCGCAACGGAACCGGTGAATCCGACATAATTGAGCGGTGCCTTGCGCAATATTTCCGCAGTGCTTTGATGATCGAGGTGTAGAAATTGTAACACGCCATCGGGTAGGCCTGCCGCAACACCTGCATTTGCGATGCGCTCTGCGGTCAGCGGGGTTTGCGCCGAGGCCTTCATGATGACGATATTCCCCGCTACGAGGGCCGGTATGACGCCATTCACCGCCGTCAGAAACGGATAGTTCCACGGGGTCATCGAAAACACCGCGCCCAGCGGTTCCCGGCGAATATAGCGTTTAAAACCCGTTTGCGGGGGAACCTCGATGAGACGTAGTTTTTGCGGCGCGATATGCAACATTGCGCGTGTACGCTCGATAAAACCATTGACCTCGCCGCCGCTGTATTTAATCGGACGACCCATTTGCCAAGTAATTTCTTGGGCGATGGCGTCTTTATTGGCGGCAAAATAATCGGTGATGCGCAAGCACAGTGCGATGCGTTCTTCCAGGGGTCGTATTTTCCATTGTTCAAACGCGCGCCGTGCGTTATCAAACGCCGATTGTATCTGTTGCGCATTCGCATATTCGCGTTGCACATAGACGTGATCGTTCACCGGAGAAATCACGTCAAAGGTTTTTTTGCCCATTAAATAATCTCAAAATAACGGTCCAGTTCCCAATCGGTGATCGCGCGTCGAAACTCGCGTTCTTCCCATTCCCTGCTCGCGGCGAAGTGCTCGACAAATTCGTCGCCAAACCAGTCGCGCGCCATCGCGGAGGCCTTTAGACCTTGCGCGGCATCCCACAAGTTCGTCGCCAGGCGTTTTTCCGGGGGAAGTTGCAGCGCATAGGCGCTGCCCTGTATTGGCGCATCGGGTTCTATGCGTTCCGCGATGCCTTGTAATCCGGATGCCAATGCAGCGGCGAGTATGACATAGGGATTCGCATCGGCTGCGGCCACACGATATTCGACGCGTTGCGATTTCTCACTGCCTGGGATGACACGCAGTGCGCAGGTGCGATTTTCCACTCCCCAGGTGGTCGTCGTCGGCGCCCAAAATCCAGGGATCAGGCGCGTATATGAATTAACGGTAGGGGCCACCATGGCGAGTAATTCCGGTAAATAACGCAATTGACCGCCCACATAATGGCGCATGGTTTCACTCATGCCGAATTGGCCTTGGGGATCATAGAACGCCGACTTTCCGTTGTTATTTTTGAGCGAGGTATGGATATGTCCACCCTGGCCGGGCCATTGGGGCGACCATTTGGCCATAAACGTGGCCATTAGATTATTGCGCTGACAAGCGACCTTGATAAAGGTCTTGAATAATGCCGCCTTGTCGGCGGCGGCGGCGGCGTGGTCAACACAAATCGCGGCCTCTAACACCCCTGCGCCGGTTTCTTCATGCAGGCCTTCTAGCGGAAAATCCATCGCTTTGCTGATGTTCATGATTGCGTGGTAAATTTCGATGTCCACGGAATTGCGCAACACCGAATAGCCGAAAAAACCGGGCGCTAACGGCGTGAGATTGCGATAATTTTTTTCACGCACTGAGGCGCGCGTTTCTTTAAAAACGACGAATTCATATTCGAACGCGCAAAATGGTTCGAAACCCATGTCTTGGGCGCGCTGAATGACGCGCCGTAATGTGCCGCGCGGACAAATAGGTTCCGCCTTATCGGCAAATTCCGCTAGAAATAATAGGCCGTTTTCTTCATAAAATAAGTCGCGGCAGCTCTCAGGAACGATGCGTGCGGGTGCATCCGGGTAACCGGTGTGCCACCCGGTGTAACGAACATTGTCATATAATTGATCTTTGGAATCCCAACCCAACACCACGTCGCAAAAACCAAAACCGCCGTCGAGGGCGGAGAAAAATTTTTCGCGGGACATATATTTTCCGCGTAATACGCCATCCATGTCGTAGGCGCCTACCTTTACATGCTGTAGGTCGCGTTCCTCGACGATGTATTTGGCGTCAGCGACCGTTTTAACGTCTCTAGGCTGCATGCGCTACTCCTCTCCTGGATGCCTATTTAGCGGCTCAATAGGTAGATACTAAAGTCATCCACACGCCTGATCGCCGGGCTAGCAATTTGATATTATTGCCTTATCTACCGTTAGTTGAGTCAGCGTGCGACTATGTTTCTGAACATCTTTGTCCGATATAGCTCTAAATACAGTGAATGCTTGCTCATTCGATAGCGTTTTGCGGCCGGTTTTTGGGTGGCGTTCGCTATGTAATAGTTAGCAAAAGTGGCCTATAGTAGCATCAGCATAGCCCCAAAATACAGGATATGCATCATGAACTTAGGAATATTGCAGTGTGATTCAGTGCTTGCCCAATATCGCGGGCGTCATGCCGATTATCCGGACATGATCGCACGTTTGCTTGCGCCCGTGGGAGCGGGCCTGAAGTTTGCCGTATATGACGTGGTGCAAGGTGTATATCCGGCACAACTCGATGAATGCGATGCCTATATCATTACCGGCAGCAAGGCCAGTGTTTACGACGATTTACCCTGGATTAAGGCCTTAGAAGAATTTATTCGCGTCGCGCATCGCCGGCAAAAGCCCCTAGTGGGAATTTGTTTTGGGCACCAGCTCATCGCCCAGGCCTTGGGTGGCAAAACAATGAAGGCCAGTCAAGGATGGGGGGTGGGTGTACACAAAAACGCAGTGTATGGTGCAAAATCTTGGCAGATTCCGACCCAAAATGAACTCAGTTTGTTGGTCAGTCATCAAGATCAAGTGGCGATTTTACCAGCGGACGCCGAGCTGGTTGCAGGCAGCGCCTTTTGTCCGCATGCGATGTATCAGATCGGTAAGCATATCTTGGCGATGCAGCCGCACCCCGAATTTACTAAATCTTACGCCGAGGAGATGATGCGCCATCGCGTCGATAAACTAGGTTCGGAAGTGTTTAACGAGGGGTTGTCATCGTTGGCGCGGCCTGTGGACACGGTGGTGGCGGCGCAATGGATTATACGGTTTTTACAGCAGGCACAGCATTCCTAGGAACTCAGAGAATAGTACAGTTAGGTTATTCGTGTGTGTATTTTCGTCGGCGTAGAGCGTGGCGTAAGGTGAATTTATTGTTTCGGCGTAACAATGCTGTTAAATTACCGGGGCGTATGTTCAGGGTAATGCGCGTATTCGGCCTTGCGCGATAGGGTCGCGATTCGCTAAGAACATCCTAAAGCAAGCGCTTTTTATACGCGCCGCACCTTGCGGCGGTCACTGTTAGGTATGCATGAACGAGATAGATCGCGGAATGTCGGTCGAAAGCCTGTCCCGCTGGCGTGTGCCACCGGCGGCGCATTGGCGACATAAAGTTAAAAGCGGCTTGGCCGCCAGCGGATTGTTGTGGCCGTTATTTGGCCTAGGCTTGGTCGCGGTGGTCGTGCTCGTGCTCGCGGTGGTGGTATTGTGGGAAAAATACCCCCGATTTTCGTTGTGGTGGGTCACCCTCGCGGTGCTGTGTTTAGTGGCGGCCGGCGCATTGGTAGCGGCGATGACAGGGCGCATACAACGCAATCTGGTCGTGCCACTGACGCATGTGCGGCATTGGGCGGCGCGTATGCGCGGCGGCAACTTACGCGCGCGTATACCGGATCCTGCACGCGGCGAATTCAAAGAGCTTGCCGCCGATATAAATAATCTCAGTGAATCTTTGTTTGTGTTGACGCGCGAAATGCAAGTAGAAGTCGATAAACAAACCGAACGTGTGGCCCGGCAATCCAATTCCTTGCGCGTGTTGTACGATGTGGCAACTAGCATCAACGGCGCGAATAATTTAGATGAATTGTTGTCCCAATTTCTGAACACCTTGCGCGAATTGGTGCAGGCGGAAGCGGCGACGGTGCGTATTTTAGGTAGCGATGGACACTTGCATTTGGCGGCGAGCATAGGTATGTCGTGTCATGATTTGCCGCAAGAATTGCACGTGCCCATAGATCGTTGTCACTGCGGAAAAGCGGTGCGTGAGTTGTCTATACAGTGTTCCGATGTGCAACAATGTGAGCGTGTAATCGAGGCCCCCTTATTGCCGCGTAATGACTTGCGCCTTATCGCAGTGCCGCTGCAATATCGCGGCGAGGTGTTGGGGGTGTACAACCTTTTCGTGCAACGCGATGAATTGGTGGATAACGAAGAGTTGACCGGGTTGTTAACGAGTATCGGCAAGCAATTGGGTATTGCAATCGCTAAAACACGCCTCGAAGTGCAGGCGCGACGCTTGGCGTTGATGGAAGAGCGTACGCTGTTATCGCATGAATTACACGATTCTTTGGCGCAAACCTTGGCGAGCCTGCGCTTCCAGGTTCAGATGCTCGACGACAGCATGGCGCGCGGCAATGCCGCCGCCGTACGCGACAAAATTAAAGACGTATATTCCGGCTTGGAAAACGCCAATCACGAATTACGTGAATTATTAGAACACTTTCGTACCCGCATGGATGATCGCGGCCTGATTCCGGCGATACGCGAACTTACCCAACGCTTGGTGCGCGACACCGGTATGGCGGTGTATTTTCAAGATGAAACCAATCACCAAAATTTATCGCCGAGCAACGAAGTACAGGTGTTGCACATCGTGCAAGAGGCCTTGAGCAATGCACGCAAGCATAGCCATGCGCAAAATGTCCGCGTGCTATTGCGCGCCGAGGATGCCGGGCAATGGCGTATCTTGGTGGAAGACGACGGCGAAGGTATGGCGACCACGCAACAAAGCACGCTGCCGGGTGAACATATAGGGCTTAAGATTATGCAAGAGCGCGCGCGTCATTTGCACGGGCAAATAACCATAGAGAGTGAACCGGGCGAAGGTACGCGGGTTGAATTGACCTTTAATTCCGCCCCTGCGCCGCGCGTCGCTGCCGCGACTATTTACAATATTTCTCAATTTGACTCACCGGAAACAGAAGGTAAATCGCACTAATGACCAGCAATGATATTTTATCGTCCGCGATCCGAGTCGTCCTCATAGACGATCACGCCTTGTTTCGCGCCGGGGTGGAGGAATTGTTGACGCGGCGTGGCATTATCGTTGCGGCCTCGGTCAATAACGGGCGCGAAGGTATTGCGCGTGTACGCGAGCTAAAACCCGATGTGGTATTGCTCGATATCCGGCTTCCGCAAGAAGGCGGATTGGATATTTTGGCGTTGTTACGACGGGAATTTAATGATCTTGCGGTGGTTATGCTGACCACCAGCCGTGATGATACGGATATCGCCACCGCGTTACAACATGGCGCGCGCGGATATTTGTTGAAAGACATGGAGCCGGAAGAATTGATACAGGCCTTACAGGCCATCATGCGGCGTGAAACCGTAGTCGCGCCGACATTGGCGTCGTCGCTCGCGAGGGTGGTGCAAGGCGGAGGGCAAAAAAGCACGGATAGGCTCACCGACTTAACCGTGCGCGAACGCGAAATATTGCGCCTAATCGCCGAGGGCGGTAGCAACAAAGTCATAGGCAGAATCTTGGGTATCACCGATGGAACGGTCAAGCTGCATGTCAAATCCATATTGCGCAAACTGGACGTGCATTCGCGCGTCGAGGCGGCGGTGATTGCGGTAGAGCATGGCATGAGTCAGAGAGGGTCTTCGGCATCGAGTTAGCCGCTAATTCGCAACGTTATTCGGTTGATGGCGAGCTATACAGTAAAAATTTGTTGGCGTCGGAGTTGTCGGTAAATAACTACATGGACATAATTCAGGATGGAATGACCGAACGTTTTTTGATCTTGCAAAGAAAAAATAATCGCGTATAGTTCAATTAACGTGTATGGACGCACGGCTACGATGGGGAACCATGATGCGACAAGGATTGTTGATTCATTCGCAAGTTCTGGAAAATGCTCGCGATAACATAATAACAAATGTCGAGCCGTCCGCTGATCTTGCCGATTCATGTGTAGATTATCTTGCCCAATTAGGCGTGGAAGCGGTATTCGGCGTGCCCGGCGGTGCGATCGAACCGCTGTATAACGCGTTGGCGCGTAGTCAACGGCGGCACGGCGTTAAGGCGGTGGTCGCGCGTCACGAATCGGGTGCCGCGTTCATGGCGCAAGGCTATGCGCGAGAAACCGGCAAACCCGGCGTATGTTGCACCACCACGGGTCCGGGCGCCACCAATGTATTGACGGCGGTGGCCTCCGCTTATTGGGATGAAACGCCGTTGTTAGTGATTACCGGGCAAACGCCGGCCGCGAATATCGCGCGTGGCGCCTTGCAGGATTCGTCGAACAGCGGTGTCGATACGCTGAGTTTATTTCAAAATTGTACGCGCTACAACGCGTTGGTTGCGGAGCCCGCGCAGTTTGAACGTCTGTTTGTGCAAGCGCTGCAATCCATGTACGGCGACCCCCCTGGTCCGGTGCATTTGAGCATTGCGCCCGATGTGTTTAGGCGTAAAATTCCCCATTCAATTAGACTTGATATGCAGCGCCACGTGCGTCGCGCGCGCGTTATAGACATTGCACAGGTCAATGTGTTGGCCGATGAAATTGCAAAGGCATCGCGCCCTGTCATATTAATCGGCGAATTTTGTCAACGCGGCGTTTGCGAAATTGTCGCGGTCGCCGAACGCCTGAATATCCAATTTGCAACGACACCCGGGGCCAAGGGGTTGGTGGCCAGCGCGCATCCTTTGTACGTGGGCGTTTTTGGTTTTGCGGGACATGCGGCGGCGCGTGAGGCGTTGGTAAATCCGCAAGTGGATTTAGCGATCGCGGTGGGTACTCGACTTGGTGAATGGGACACCATGGGATGGGACGAGGCGGCGTTGTTGAACAATAAATTAATTCATGTCGATCAATACTGCGTGCATTTTTCTTATTCGCCGATGGCGCGGATGCAGGTGTTCGGCGACATAGCCGCTATTTTTTCGGCGCTATCCGCGCGTTTTTCGACGCCCGCACCTCAATCGGGTAGGTTATCCAACGTATTTGATCAGCCTAAAGTCGCGGCCCGGCTCCACTTTCCGGCGCCGACGGCCGGCGTTTCGCCTATAGCAGTGATGCAATGGCTAAAAAACACGATGTCTGCGGATACTTGTGTGTATGTGGATGCAGGCAATAGCAGTTGTTGGGGCGTGCATTATCTCGATAGTTTTGGCCCCAATACTCATATACCCGAGGGCCAGGATTGGTTTCGCATGAGTACACAATTCGCGTCTATGGGTTGGGGGATAGGCAACGCCATTGGGGCCGCTTATGGGAATCGCGGGCGCTTGTTTGTGTGCGTCACGGGCGATGGCAGTTGGTTGATGAACGGTCAAGAATTTACCGTCGCCGTTGCGGAACAATTGCCGATGTTGTTCATTATTTTAAATGATCAGGCCTATGGTATGGTAAAACACGGGCAACGCATGGCCAACGCGGAGCCTATCGCGTTTGAATTGCCCAAGGTTGATTTTTGTTTAATGGCGCAAGCGATGGGCGGAACAGCCCGTCGTGTTAACAATTTGCAAGAACTTTACGCAATCACGCCGGAAATAATAAATTTCGACGGGCCGGTGGTGGTCGATATTATCATTGATGGCGAGGCCGTGCCGCCTATGCAGACGCGCGTTAAAGTATTGGAGGCGGCGCTATGACTATAGAAACGTTGAAATCGAATTTTTGGCAAGAAATCGCCGAAATAGACAATCCATTTATGGCGCGCGTATGCCGTTGTGCGGGATACGACGTGTACGGCGAGTTGCTGAATAGAGCGCGCTATACCGAATATCTGTTTTTAATTCTGACCGGCAGGCGGCCGACGGGCGAAGCGACGCGCATGTTAGAGATATTGGCGATCGCGCTCGCTAATGCCGGGCCACGCGATCCGATGACGCATGCCGCGATGAGTGCAGGCGTAGGCGGTTCTACACGCGCCGCTTGTTTGATGGCGGCGCTGGCGGTCGGTGCAGGCCAAAGCGGGGGCGCGCGCGAATTGGTATTGGCCATGGAATTATTCGCCAAGGCGCTCACGCATTTGTCCGCGTGGAAAAATGTCCTCGCCCAAGGATTTCATCGGCCCTA
>CAKKRP010000127.1 GCA_919902765.1 Gammaproteobacteria bacterium
CTTCACGAACGCGTACCGGGCAGCGATTCCCGCGCAAAGTACGCCGTGGCTTTTTTTAAAATATCACGCTCTAGCCGAGCCTCGGCTAACTCTTTGCGCAACTTGGCATTTTCGGCTGCAAGATCGGCGGATGAACGTGCCCCTGGCGCCACGGGTACGGCGGTGCCCTTGGCCTCTAACATCCACTTGCCCAACGTCCCACGCGGCATCGATAATCGCTTCGCCGCCTCATCGTGTGACAAGCCTTGTTCCTGTATCATCTTCACCGCTTCCGCCCGGAATTCCGGTGAATACCGTCGAATCTGCTTCTTCATAACACACTCCTGATCGCCTAGTATAACTCATACAGGCGTGTCTACTTTTTTCAGGATACCTCACACTTCGCGCTAAAGGTGGGCGTTCGTCCTGTATCCGTAAATGTTAAAGACACCGGTCATCGGTGGGCAACTTGTTCGGTTGACGGGCGGTTAAGCTTTCATTGGAAGTGTATTATGGCGACGCCGAAAGTGATCGACTACATCATAGTTCACGAACTTTGTCATTTCCATCATCGCGACCATACCAATGCATTCTGGAATGAGGTGGATAAAGTGATGCCCGACTATCGTGAGCGCAAGGAATGGTTACGTGTGAATGGTGCGTCATTTGAAATCTAGGTATCACAAGGTGCTGGAAGCGGAATCTTCTCCGAGATCCCGCAACTTCCAGCTATTTTAGCGGGAACGCGCAAATATCTCTCTTCTAAGTCTCTTTTTGCCTAATCCATCACGTTTCACGCAAATTTACCCCTCAATCTCTGCCTGCCTATGTCCGACATAAGGGAGGTATTGGGAGCAATTTCCCAATCACTACCCGCCCGCAAGGGCGAACGGTCAGGTTGCGATGGGTAATAACCAACAAGCAATATTATTAAAGGCGGTATACAAGGTATGCCGTCCGTTGGCACGCCTGTTATTGCGCAATGGTGTGACATTCAAGGTCTTTTCCGATATCGCCAAGCGCGCCTTTGTGGATGCGGCGACTTATGAATTTAAGCTTGATGCACGTAAACAAAGCGATACGCGTGTCGCTACACTGACGGGTTTGACGCGCAAAGAGGTGCATAGATTGCACGATATCACCTTGGCCGACGATCCGCCGGTCGAAAAATATCATCGTGCGGCGCGCGTGGTGTACGGTTGGGTGCATGATAAGACTTTTTGTGACGCCAGCGGCGAATGTCTGGATTTAGATATTGAAGACCCGGAACCGTCGTTTTACACCTTAGTGCGCGCGTATAGCGGCGACATGACGCCGCGTTCTATTTTAGATGAGTTACTGCGCGTAGGCGTGGTTGAATCTTTGCCTAATAATCGCCTGCGTTTGCGCACGCGCGCCTATATTCCGCATACCGACGAATTGGCTAAGTTAGGCATATTGGGTCAAGACGTGGGTGGATTGATTGCAACGATAGATCGTAATATTTATCAAAAAGATCGCGAGCGTTTTTTTCAACGCAAGGTGTATTACGACAATTTACCTGAAGAAAGCATCCCGATTATTCGCGCCCTCATCACCGGTTACGCGCAGAAAATTTTGGAAGAATTCGATCGCACCATGGCGCAGCACGACCGCGATGTAAATCCCGCCGCGCAAGGTACGGGGCGCAAGGCGGCGGGTGTCGGCATTTATTATTTTGAAGACGAAGACTTACCGGAGTCGTGATATGACTATGCTGATGCGTAATACGCGTATAGGTGTTTTGGCGGTGGCCATCGCGGCGTGCGGGGTGCCGATGGGCGGCGGCGAGTCCGGGACCGGCATGACCCCCAAAACGACGGTCGGAAAAATCACCGGGTTTGGCAGCGTGTTCGTGAATGGTGTGGAATATTTCACCACCAAAACAAACTTCACTGCCGAGGGCCTGCGCACCGACGAAAGCGCATTACGTGTAGGCATGGTAGTGACTTTGCATGGTGGTGTAGACAGCACAGGCAAGCGGGGGCTGGCGTCCACGATTAGTTATGCCGACGAGTTGGAAGGCGTCGTGACCACAGTGTTGAACCCCGTGACCAATGTCTTATTCGTCATGGGGCAGGAGTTACACGTAGACAAAAACACCATCTTTGACGCCAATGGCAGTGGCATTACGAGTATTGCCAGTATGTTAGCGGACACCGTTGTCGAGGTCAGCGGCTATTCGGCAGGCGATGGGAAGATTTACGCGACGCGTATCGAGGTGAAAAGCCCCGGTTATGTGAGCGGACAGGAATTAGAATTAAAGGGGCTGATCGCGGCCCTGGATACAACCGCTAAATCGTTTCGAATTGGGGCAACCGCCATCAATTACTCGGCCATCGCGGCAACGCCTTCAATGGATTTCGTGCCTGCCTCCGATCAATTCGTCAAAGTCAAAACCACCAACTATAATTCGGGAACTAACACCGCAATTGCCAAAGAAATTACGCTGCAAAACGGCGGTAAAAAAGCGCCGCTTCTCAACGCCGGTGAAGTATTGGAATTGGAAGGCGTGGTCACCACCGTGTTATCCGGCGCGACATCCGGCGCCTTTGGCGTCAATGGGCAGACAGTGGTCGTCAATGACACCGGCATATTTGATAGCCTTTTGATAGCGAAACTACAAACGTCAGCGGCCTTAGGCATGGCGCTAGACGTAGAAGGCGTTGTGGATGCGCTAGGTCATATCGTGGTAACAAGTATGGAGACGGAAACCGAACAGGATACGCATTACCTCGGCAAAGTCGATGCGGTACAGGTGACAACCAACACTTTTAACGTGTTTGGGGGCACCGTGGTGGTGGACAACAATACCAGTTTTACCGACGAAAGCATCGCACAGGTGCGTGGGTTTAATGTCAGTTATATGGTGGCGGGCGACCCTATCGAGGTCGTCGGAAAATATGTCTATGATCCCATCAAACTAACCAGTAACGTGGTGGCGACCGCCGTCAAACGCTTAGCGGTGCAACCGGCGCCATATCAAATTTCCGGCCCAGTTGCCGCCGCCTGTCCAGCGGGCGCGAGTCCCACGGCGATAATCGCTGGGGTGGTTGTGGATTACACCGGCGTCACCGTCGTCGTCCCCCTTACATGTACGACAGCGTCGGCGATGTTTACCCAAAGTGCGGGGAATAATATCGCCAGCGGCATTCAATTTCAATAATCTACACCTTGGCGGGTGACGATGTATTTGAGCTGTCGTTGGGGTCGCGCTCGGCGCCGGCGGCTCCCACGGCTGAACTATTTCGAGGTTTGGAAGAAATATGTCCTAGGTGGTTAAGTGGTTAAAAAATAACCACACCATAAATGAAAGAAATGATAGATATAAAAATTTTATATAGGCGTTAAAACGCCTGATTGGGAGTGCAGGATACTCCTGCCTATAATACGCATTCATCTATATCAGGAAATGCTTATGGTAGATCTTGCTAATAATGCCGCCGTCGAGTCCGGTAATATCGAAGTTAAAAACACGACCTGCTATATGTGCGCGTGCCGTTGCGGCATACGCGTCACCTTGCGCGACGGCGTCGTGCGTTATATCCAAGGCAATCCTGACCACCCGTTGAACAAGGGCGTGCTGTGCGCCAAGGGTTCTTCGGGCATCATGAAACAGTATTCCCCGGCGCGCCTGACCAAGCCTTTAAAGCGCAAACCCGGTTCCGACCGCGGTGCCAATGAATTCGTCGAGATCTCGTGGGAAGAGGCCTTTAAGACCATGGAAGAGCGCCTGCGCGCGATACGCGCCAGCGACCCCAAGAAATTCGCTTTGTTTACCGGGCGCGATCAAATGCAGGCCTTGACCGGTCTATTCGCGCGCCAATTCGGCACGCCCAATTATGCGGCGCATGGTGGATTTTGCTCGGTCAACATGGCCGCCGGGATGATTTACACCATCGGCGGATCGTTTTGGGAATTCGGCGGGCCGGATTTGGATCGCGCGCATTTATTCGTGATGTTGGGCACCGCCGAAGACCACCACTCCAACCCGATGAAAATGGCGATTTCCAAATTCAAGCGTGACGGCGGACGATTTATATCTATCAATCCGATACGCACCGGGTATTCCGCCATCGCCGATGAATGGATACCGATCAAACCTGGCACCGACGGCGCATTGTTGCTGGCGCTGATCAATGAAATTATTCAAACCGGTTTGTACGACCGCGATTTTTTGGTGCGCTACAGCAACGCCGCGCAATTGATCAATGTCAACGCAGCCAGCGATGATTTTGGCATGTTTGTGCGCACCAGTGAGGTGCCGCCGCCGGGTGTCATCCATCCGCAAGATCAACTGTGGTGGGATAGACACACCAACACCCCGGTGCAAACGCATAGCGAGGGTGCCGATCCATATTTATTGGGTGATTTTAGGCTCGATGATGGCACACCGGTCAAACCCGCATTTCAATTGCTCGCCGAACGCGTCACAGACAACACCCCGGAGTGGGCGGAGCAAATCACCGGCATTCCCGCCGCGACGATCCGCCGACTCGCACACGAAATGGGCGTGATCGCGCGTGACGAGACCATCGAATTGCCGATTGCGTGGACCGATGCTTGGGGCAAAGAACACGCCGCTGTCACCGGCAACCCGGTGGCGTTTCACGCGATGCGCGGCTTGGCCGCGCATTCCAATGGTTTTCAAACGATACGCGCACTGGGTATTTTAATGTCGTTGCTGGGCACTATTGATCGCCCCGGCGGTTTTCGCCATAAAGCGCCGTTCCCGCGCCCGATTCCGCCGTGTCCCAAAACGCCGAACGGCCCGCAAGACGTGCGCCCGAACGAGCCCTTGCACGGCATGCCCTTGGGTTGGCCGGCCGATCCCAACGATTTATTCGTGGACGCAGACGGCGAACCTTTGCGCATCGACAAGGGGTTTTCGTGGGAATATCCGCTGTCGGTACACGGGCTGATGCACAATGTGATCACCAACGCATGGCGCGGCGACCCGTACCCCATCGACACCTTGTTAATTTTTATGGCGAATATGGCCTGGAACTCGACGATGAACACCGTCGCGGTGCGCGACATGCTCAACGATAAAAATCCCAACGGCGAATACAAAATTCCGTTTTTGATCGTGTGCGACGCCTTCCAATCGGAAATGGTGTCGTTTGCGGATTTGGTGTTGCCGGACACCAGTTATTTAGAACGTCACGACGTGATGTCGATGTTGGACAGACCGATTTCCGAATTCGATGGCCCGGTGGATTCGGTACGCATACCTGTGGTGCCGCCGATGGGGCAGTGCAAACCGTTTCAAGAGGTGCTGGTCGAATTGGGCGGGCGGTTGAATCTGCCTGCGTTTACGCACAAAGACGGTACGCGTAAATTTAAAAATTATCCGGATTTTGTTATCAATTACGAAACCGAGCCGGGATCCGGGATAGGATTTTTAGCAGGTTGGCGCGGCAAAAACGGCGATCAATTTATGAAGGGCGAGCCGAATCCCAAGCAATGGGAGATGTACGAAAAAAACAATTGCGTATTCCATTACGAATTGCCGAAATCTTATCAATATATGCGCAATTGGAACGCGGGTTATTTGGAATGGGCGCGCCACCATCGGCTGACGCGCTATGTCGATCCGATCAATATTCATATTTATTCTGAAGTGCTGCAAAAATTCCGCTTGGCCGCGCAAGGCAAATACCCAGGCAAAAAACCGCCGCAGCGCCTACGCCAACGCGTCGAAAAATATTTCGATCCGCTGCCGTTTTATTATGAACCCTTGGAATCGCAATTGACGGATACGGCGCTGTATCCGTTGAACGCCGTTACGCAGCGACCGATGGCGATGTATCACTCGTGGGATTCGCAAAACGCATGGTTGCGCCAAATCCATGCGCACAATTATTTATTCGTGAATCCCAAGACCGCGCGTGCGCAAGACATAGCAGACGGCGGCTGGTTGTGGGTGGAATCCATGCACGGCAAGGTGCGTTGCATGTGCCGCTATTCCGAGGCCGTGGAACCCGGCACGGTGTGGACCTGGAACGCCATCGGCAAACAATCCGGCGCGTGGAATTTAGAACCCGGCAGCAACGAAGCAAACAAAGGCTTTTTGCTCAATCACGTGATCTCGGAAGAATTGCCGCCGCACGCCGACGGCGCGCATATCTCCAACTCCGATCCGGTGACCGGTCAGGCCGGATGGTACGACGTGCGGGTGCGCATTTACAAAGCAGGCGCGGATGAAGAGAAGGTCACGTCCCCGCAATTCAATACGCTAAAACCCGTGCCCGGCCAAAGCGGCCGTAAATCTTGGTTGGCGTTTTTCGCGGGAGGAAAAAAATGATGGCGTATTTGTCTAAAGGAGACGACCTATGACGCAACTCGCGCTAGTGATCGATTTGAACGTGTGCGTGGGTTGCCACGCCTGCGTGACCAGTTGCAAACAATGGAATACCTCCGGCGCCGCCGGGCCGATGTCGGACGACAACCCCTATGGGCCGGAACCCACAGGCACATTTTTTAATCGCGTGCAGACTTTCGAAGTCGGCGAATTCCCGAACACCGACACCATCCATTTTCCGAAGAGCTGTTTGCATTGCGAAGATCCGCCGTGTGTACCGGTGTGTCCGACCGGCGCCAGTTACAAGCGCAAGGAAGACGGCATTGTATTGGTCGATTATGATAAATGCATAGGCTGCAAATATTGTTCGTGGGCCTGTCCTTACGGCGCGCGTGAGATCGACGAACATCAAAAGGTGATGAAGAAATGCACGCTGTGTGTAGATCGCATCTACAGCCCGGCCTTGCCGGAGGCCGAGCGTATCCCGGCCTGCGTGATGGCGTGCCCGACCAATGCGCGTTTGTTCGGCGACATCCACGATTCCGAATCCGAGGTCTCAGTGGCGATACGCGAGCGCGGCGGTTATGCGTTGCAACCGGAATGGGGCACGCATCCCGCCAATCATTATTTACCGCGCCACAAGACCAAGATGCACATCCACGAAGATGAGCTGGTGCGTGTAGATAATCCGTTGAAGAAAGAAGGCTTCCCGCCGCACGATCCGCGCGAACCCGCGCTCGACGACATCAACTAATGAGATAGGAAAGTATTATGAATCCAGCGTTATCTGTTGTATTTCTGACGACCTTGATCGGCGCGGGCCAAGGGTTGTTTGTCGCCATGTATGTTGCGCAAGCCGGCGGCGCGATGGGCGCGTTGCCGGTACAGGACGGGGTGCGTTTTTATGCCCTTGGCAGCGCGCTTTCCTTGCTACTTTTGGGCGGCGGGTTGTTAGCGTCTTTTTTCCATCTGGGTCACCCCGAACGCGCCTGGCGCGCCGTAGCGATGTGGCGCACCTCATGGTTGTCGCGTGAGGTGATTGCATTACCGGCATTTATGGCGGCGGTGTTTGTGTATGGCGCGTTGCATTATTTGGGCTGGAATGACAATTTGTTCGGGGCGGCGTCGCCCGGCGGTGGTTGGACGTATGTGGCGGGGGGCGTCGGCGTTTTATTGTGCATCACATTATTTGTTTGCACAGGCATGATATACGCGTGTATCAAATTTATCGAAGAATGGCATACGCCATTTACATTGATCAACTTCACCCTGCTGGGCGTCGCATCGGGCTTTGTGTTGGCCACCGGATTTTCGGCCTTTGCGGCACCGGCTCTGGTCAAATTTTTCGGTGCATGGGCGATCACGTTGACCCTGGTCGCGTTGATTTTTCGCGCGGCGTCTTTGCTACGCAACAAACGCATACGTCATATGAGCAACCTGCAAACTGCGATTGGGGTGAAACACACCAAGATTCAGCAAAAGGCACAGGGCGCAATGGGCGGTTCGTTTAACACCCGTGAATTTTTTCATGGCAAATCCGCGTTGTTCCTGCGTTCCGTAAAATGGATTTTTTTGGTGTTGACGTTTGTGGCGCCGGTGCCGTTGTTATGGTTGGCGCTCTCCAGCGGTGCGGCGGCGCTGTTCGTGCTCGCGCATCTGGTGCAATTTATCGGTTTGATCGCCGAGCGTTGGTTCTTTTTCGCGCAGGCCAAACATCCGCAAAATCTTTATTATCAGACGATCAGCTAATCTTGGAACCCTAGCCCTCCTCGATCCCCTCTGTAAGGGGGGCAGTCCTCGGCCTTGCGCGTGCTATAAAATTAGGCCGTGTGAGGCACCGTGCCGCGCGCAAAGCGCACCCCTATGGCGCCGTTTTGCATGCCTATAGACGTATCGAATTTGATTTTCATTTGGCCCAACAACGCCAAATCGTTGCTCAATACATTGACGTGCCAACCGGGACATAATTCGCGCAACACATTACCGAATTGGGCGTATAGATTGCGTAAATCATGCTTGCTCGCGATGCGGATGCCGTAGGGCGGATTGGTGACGATCCAACCCGGTTGTGGCGGCGGGGCGATGGAGGATACCGCGCAGTGGGTACAGCGGATATATTGGGCAACGCCCGCACGTTCGGCATTTTGTTCCGCCATACGTATCGCCCCCGCATCGCGATCCGATCCGAATAGCGGCGGGCAACTGGCCGTACGCGGCTGATGGGCCTCGCGTTCTATAATTTGCCATAGCACCTCATCGAACCCCGGCCAGTCCATAAATGCAAAGCGCCGTTTTAATCCAGGGGGTATGCCCAAGGCCAACATAGCTGCTTCAATCGGGATGACGCCTGAACCGCAAAATGGATCGAGCAACGGTGATGTGCGATCCCATCCGCTGGCCAACAGCAGGGTTGCCGCTAAGGTCTCGCGTAGCGGGGCCTTGGCGATCGCGGGCCGATAGCCGCGTTTGTATAACGAGACGCCCGAGCTATCAATGCTGATAGTGCAACGATTTTCGATGATACGCACTATAATGAGCTGCGCAGGATTAACGCGGTCTGCTTGCTTGGGGTGGGCTTGGCTAAGCGCACCGCCTAAACGTTCGCTGATCGCAGCGACGACATGCTCAGCCACTAAACCGGGGTGAAAAAGCTTAGATTTACGGCATATAACGCGCACGGTTACGTTTTGCCCCGGACTCAAATAGCGCCGCCAATTCAGCGTGCAGGCGCGCCGCTGTAATTCTTCTTCGTTAGTGGCGCGAAACGCTCCGACGCGGACTAAGATGCGGTCGCTCGTGCGCAGGTATAAATTAGCGCGGTATAGGGCCGCCCATTCGCCCTTGAATTCCACGCCACCGTCGTCCACGGCGACGTTTACAGCAAACGGTGTCGCTGGCGTAATCTCCGCATCTGCGGGGAGTATGCCGCGCAATTCTTCGGCGACCCAAGGCTCTAGGCCCGGCTGACATAAGGCGAAAAAGGTTTCCACAAATGGATGCTCTAGCGAGTGGGTTGCCTATTATAAGGGTTCTAACGCGCACCGGCGGGATATTCTCGGCGGAACTTAACCGACATAGGCTAGCGACTATTCCGCCGCTTCCGGCAGCGCGAAGTCGATCTGCGGTAGCTGTTTATACACACTGTCCACGACGCGTTGCATTTCTTCTCCGCTGGCCGGGACGACATAAAATTCTTCTCCGGCATTTTGCATGGCCTTGAGATCCAGCATGCTGCCGGTGGGCAGTTGTTCGCCTTTATCGAGATTGCCTTTCACTGCGTATAAGACCCAGCGCGGTCCTTCCAGCGATAGCACTACATAGGCCGCATCGGAAACTGCGAGCACGCTTTGCGCGCTTAATTGCGCGAGCGTGCCGTAGCTCAATACCAAGCCGCCCCCTAATTCATAGCCGACCGGCGCGACGACGGCCTTGGATAATTCATAAGTGCCCAATGCCCCTCCCGCGACCACCGCCAGCGTTGATCCGCCGACCGCGACGGTCGCCGCCGCTGTTTTACCGGCGACTTGGGTGCCGACCTCGGCGATACCGCCACCGGTCATCGCGAGCCCGCCTTCCGCCACCTTGGCGCCACCCGCAATCACACCCACCGTCGTCCCTATTCCGGCAACGCCAAGCGCTGCGAGTGGTGCGCCGATATATTGCACCGTTTTCCCCGCCGTATAGCCGCCGACGGCGGTGGCCGCGCCTAGGCCTTGTCCCCCGGTATATGCGCCCGCCGCGAGTGTGCTATTCAATGCCAGCTTGCCAGTGGTGAGCGCTTCACTACCGGCGAACTCGACCGCGCCATACAAACCCACGAGCGCCGCCACGGCCGAGGGCGCGACAATATCGTAGGCGGCACCCGCACTGTTCCAGCTCACCTCCACCGCGATGTTGGCCACGGCTACACCTTCATTAATAGTGATTAAGGCGGGAAAGGCCACGGCGTTGACGGCCACATAACCCAGCGACGCGGCCGCGAGTTTGCCGGCGGGTTTAATCGTGGCCTCCCACAAGATGCCTTGTAATACCCACCGCAGGGACTTCAACATCGCCAAGGTATATCCGATATCTTGCGCGCCTTCATTGATTCCGGTGTGCGCGTTATTAAAAGCGCTTTTGACATCGTCGCCATAGTGAGCGGTGGTGTCCACGAGGATATCGGTGAGCGGAGTTGTGGTCTCGCTACGCCATTGCGTCGCGCGTTGCATCGCGCGGCTAAATTTTGCAAACGAGGTGCTCGCCGCGACATCATCTACGCGCTGGGCCAGTTTTTTAGGAACGGCGGCATACCCTTTAATAAAACGCTCGGCGGCGAAATGCGCGCGTTGTTGCGCGCGTGTTACGCCTTTACGTGCATCCGTCGCGGCGTCGGCGACGCCCGTTTGCAAGGTTTTTGCGGCGAAACGCTGGGAGGTTTGACGTGTCGCTTGCGCGCTTTGCAGCGCACCCTCGGCCAGATCGCCGCCCGCTTGTTTGGTTGCATCATGAACATGCGTAGCGAATTCGATAGACGCGCCGACGATGCTGCGGGTGGTGTTAGGCGCTTGTGCAGCGTATTGCGCGCCACGGAGCGTGAATTCGCGTGCCGATGCGGCAGTCGCTTCGGTTGCGGTATTGATTTGTTGCGCGGCGGTAAGGCTCTTGTCTATCCCCAATTTTGCGAATTCGACCGACTCGCGCGCGTGTTGCAACGAAGTTTGAAAAGATTGCGCAGCGCGTATGCCCGCAAGCTCCAAGGCCAAGCTCAAGGCGTCGGGACCGGGCGGAATCAGGTACATGGTGGTGGCAGGCACTTGAAACGCGCCATTGCGGTATAAACTCGC
This sequence comes from Gammaproteobacteria bacterium, assembly GCA_919902765.1. GTDB lineage: Bacteria > Pseudomonadota > Gammaproteobacteria > S012-40 > S012-40 > CAKKRP01. The sequence goes on from CAKKRP010000127.1 coordinate 11,128, forward strand.
GTGGCCTTCGGTGACGAGTTTTTTGGTATTGTGCAGCGGATCTTGCGGCGGGGCGTGCGTACAGCCGCCGCTGGCAAGCATGGTAACGAATAGTAACACGCGGGTGCGGAATGCAGAGCATACGTCAGTTGATTTAAATTTTTTATGCCATGGTGAACGGTGCAAACATATTTTTTCCGCGATATCGGTGCGATGATTTTTTAGGCCGGTAAATTTTTTCATGGTTGACCCTCCACGCGTAAATCCGCAGGCAATTTTTCCAGCACAGCGTGTACGATGTCAGGATCATCGCTGAGCGTTTCTACCTGTATACCTGGAGATTTGCTCAAGGATTGTAAATCCACCACGCTGCCCACCGGTAGGCTTTGCACGGGTAAGCTGTGGGTTGCGGATTCTGAATTCCAGCGTACCTCGCCCTTGGCGGCGGCCAAGATCAAACGCGGCCCGTCCCAGGCCAAAAAAACCACGCTGTTTGCCGCGCCCAGGGCCAGTTGCGTGGGTAGCGCGGTCAACGCGTTGTAGCCCAACGCGACGCCAGCGCTGACTTGATTTAAGGCGACCTTAGTCGCGCCGCCAACCACGTCGGTGCTGACCAACGCGGCATATTCGAACGTACCCGCGCCGCCCTTGACGACGCCGTGCGCAATGCCGGCCAGCGGCGCGGCGGCAGTCACGGTGACTTGATTGATCGCGCCTAGCGTGCCACCCCCGATATACACGACGGGCGTCGCGCCGTATGCGAGCAGCGATAGTCCGGCGAGCAAGCCGCCTTCAACGGTCGGTGCCACCAAGCTAACGCCCGTAGACGTCGTGTAATAAAGGCTTAACCCCAGGGATTGCACCGTGCGCCCGCTAATGATAAATGCGCTCGCCGCCGGTAAAAAAACCACTTCGGCGACCGCCTTAGCCGCAACTTCGCCGGCTTGCACTGTGCTGCGTGCGGTGGGCTTTACCACGCCGCTGTATAACACCTTCAGATAACCGCTGAGGATGTCCCCTAGCGCAACTAAGCTGTTATTGCGCGTGCCGGATTGTGTGTAGGCTTGCGAAAATTCTTGTTCCGCCTCGCGGTAAGCCGCTTGCCAGCGACCTTCGATATGGGTAGACGCAGCCGCTTTTGCGCGCTCTGTAAGTTCACGAAGATTCGTGAAATCGTCATGCAAGCCGGTGAAATAATTGCCAGGCAATGCGGCCAGCGCCGCGCGATCCTTGGCCGTGCGCTGTGCCAGGCTGAGATTGCCGCGTATAAATTCGTGCCATGCGGATGCCATCGCGTCGCTGCCGAATTCCCAGGTTGCGCCGGCGATGGCGTGGGTGTCTTTGTAGGTGTCTTGTGTCCTGTGTGTGCCGGACTCGAATATTTCCTGGGTGGTGCGCACGCCGGTAGTCCCCGCCGCACTCAGCTCACGGTTTAGTTTTTGGGAGCGCGTAACGAGGTCTTGTTGCAGCCTTTGCATCGCCGCGCCGCTGGCGACGATGCTGCGCTCTTTTGCGTATTTCAGGGCCTTATCGGTAGAGCTGACGACAAACCAACCTTCGCGATACAATGACACGTGGCCACGTATATTAGCCGTGGTGATGGGCAGCAACTCGGCCGGTGTTTTGGATGCGATAGCAGGTGCAGGCGGGGCCGCGCGACACGTGTTCTGCGCAAAAAATAGCGCAACAAGAATTATAAATACGCCTTTATCGACAAAATCCATAGGCACTCCCTGTTAAATTAACCTGTGTTAGAACACCATGCCCAATTCAAGCTGTAGGAATGATCCGGACGGAAAACTACCGATGATGTCTTCTGTGTCGGTAATTCTGGTCGCGTTATCAGGAGTGTTCGCATATCTAGCTGAACTTTCTGTGATGGTATTTTTTAAAGGGATGTTGAAGGTTAGCCAGTTTAACCCCAGAGAATAGCGATTGTTGAAGTGCCACAGATTGCCGATGCCTGTGCGAAAAAAAAGCGTTTCGAAGGTGCTGGTAGGTTGATATAGTTTATATTTTACCGGGTCGAATAAATCTTTGGTTAGACGCATGCCGGTATAACGCTGTCCTAGCCCCATTTTTACGTGAAAACTATTGCCGAAAAAGCGCATTGCTTGCAGCGTGACATGGGTGTCTTGTACGGCATCGACATTGGAGGCAAGAATTTTTATCGCGGTGCCGCTGTGATTGGCGTCTATGCCTATCATCCAGCGTGCGTCATAAATATAATAAAAGTTGGCGCCTGCGGCCACTGGAAATGGCACCTGGGCCGGCGCGAGCGTTAGATTGGTGGAAAATCGATGAAAGGCGCGTGTGGCAAGAGAGTCCAGCCCTGCTGCATAAAGGTTAGATGCGCCGCATAGAGTACACACCCACAATCGAATAATAAATTTCACCCGTGAGTCCTTTGCTTGGTAGAAAAACATCTAATCGGTATCAATAATCTTATGTAAGAGCATGTGCCTATGCAAGTTCCATGGCGCTATTTCGCAATATGCCATTGGCAGCGCTATACGCCTATTTGGCCACGCGGTTTTCGACCAGGGCATGGCTAACAATCTGAAATGCGGCGGTTAATTGCAGTTCCATGTGCGCGGCGCGTGCCGGTGTCAAATTTTCAGAGGTGTTCAAGCGATGGTCCAAATCATGGGTTATCCAGCCGTCACTCGCGATCCAGTCCAACAGCGTTGCACGGACGCAAAATACGGCACGCGAAGTCGCGCGGGTGTCGTCCAATAAACTGCTGCCCAGCGCCGCGTAGCGTGTGTTCCAACCTGCGGCGTCGATAATGGTGGGCAGAATATCGAGGTGTCCGCCCACGCGGGTATCGATGCCAGGGGTGACGCCAGGGCCAACGATCAGCAAGGGGACACGATAGCGATTGGGTAATTGTTCACCGTCGTCCACAAAATGGCTGACGTGATCGCCGGTCAATATGAATAAGGTGTTAGCAAAATAACCGGCCTTTTTTGTTGCCGCGATGAATTCGCCGAGTGCCCAATCCGCATAATAAAGTGTGTTTAAAAATTCATCCAGTTCGGTATGGCCACGAAATTTTTTCCATTGATCGGTGGGTGTTGCGTAGGGCGTATGTGTGGATGATGTGAAAATAAATCCCGCAAAGGGTTGTTGTGAGGCTTGAAATAAGGTGTGGGCGGTTTGTAAAGTGTTGTGATCCCATGCGCCCCATCCCGCATTGCGGAGTTTGTCTGGGTGCAGTTCTGGAAAATCCTCCGCGCCTCGATAGGTGTCAAACCCGGCGCGTTTAGCGATTGCATCGACATAAAAAGACCCGCGCTTGCTGCTTTGCAAAAATATCGTTCGATAACCTTGTGACTTCGCCAATTGGCCCAAGAACGACAAACGATTTTGTTCCATGCCTACGCCTAAAGGCGGCATGCCGGGCGTGGTCGGCATGCCCGCTAAGATGCCGGCAATACCCTCTATACTGCGTTGTCCGACGGCATAAAAATTAGTATACAAACGCCCTGCGCGCGCTAAGCTATCGAAATTTGGGGTCGCGCCGCGCGCCGGTTTGCCCATGGCGATGCGCATCGCGTCCACGTTAGTTGCGTCCCAGCTTTCCAATAGGAAAACTACGACGCTCAACGGCGTTTGGTGTGGAACGCCCTCGACGCTACGCAATAAAGGCAATTGGGCATCGTTAAAATGATCCTGTTTGCCACGCAACCACTCTTGAGTAATCCGTGCCGCGTCGATGCTAGGCATGAAATCTTTAACGACAGGCGTTTGTTCTTCCATCGCGTGGGCCAATGAGAAAGGCCCGTTCAGCACTAAATAACCTGCGGCGCTGGAGTTGCTGAAAAACGCGTCGGAAACCGCTAAGGGTTTGTATTGTAGTCCGCCGCGCCCGATAAAAACGAACAACGCCAATAACGCGATCATGTTGAACGCGCGCAACCATAGGCGGGTGGGCGGAGGCGCAGGGATTGGGTAAAGCAAGCGTCGCCACGCGTATATTCCCATGATCGCCATGATAACGAATAAGGTCAGCGCCCACGGAAAATCATGGGTCGCCATATAGATGACAGATCCGATATCGGCGGTCAGGGCGCGAACTTCGGGGCCTGCATGGCGTCGTACGGCATCGAAATAAAACATGTCGGCGGCGATCATCAATATCAGTGTGAGCAGCATGATGTATACGATCCAACCCCAAGTTCCATTGATGTAAGGTCGATGATTGATTTTGAACGGCGCTAACATCAAGAGTAATGGGAATCCCACCGCCATGCTGACGATGGACGCGTCAAAACGCAAACCGACCAAAAATGCCGCGATAACTTCCAGCAAATCGAGTTGTGCGAAATCGCTGTGATATACGCTGTAGAGCAGTACGCGCGCAACGGTGAACGGGATAAGGCAGGCGATGAAGAGCAGGGCGATACGCCCGTAGGCATGATTTTTTACCGCGTAAAAGCGCGATTTCATAGCGACGCTGTGGCGTTATTCAACCATGCCATATAGGCGGCGACGCCTTGTTCTACGTTTAAAAACGGTTTGTCATATCCGGCGGCGCGTAAGGCGCCGGTGTCGGCCTGAGTGAAACTTTGGTAGCGACCTTTGAGATGTTCCGGAAAGGGGACGTAGTGTAATTTGCCGCGCTTATGCCAGCGCAGCACGGCTTGCGCCACATCGTTAAAGGTCTGGGCTCGCCCCGTGCCCACGTTGAATATGCCGGAGACGTGAGGATGTTCCATCAGCCAAAGATTGACCGCGACGACATCATCGACGTGGATAAAATCGCGACGTTGTTCGCCGTTGGCATAGCCATCGTTGCCCTCGAATAATTTCACCGTGTCATCTTTGAGCAACTGCGTGTGCATATGGAACGCCACGCTGGACATGCCGCCCTTATGCGCCTCGCGCGGCCCGTAGACATTGAAATAACGCAGGCCGCAGACTTGCGAACCCTGAGGGTTCAAGCGCCGTACATATTGATCAAACAAAAATTTCGAGTAGCCGTAAACGTTGAGTGGTCGCTCAAATTCGCGCGCCTCTTTGAATGTCGTGCCCGCCCCGTATACCGAGGCCGAAGACGCATAAATATAGGCGATTTTGTGGTGCAAACAGTAATGGAGCAGCGTTTTCGAGTATTCGAAATTGACGCGCATTATGAACTGGCCGTTCCATTCGGTGGTGGACGAGCAGGCGCCTTCATGAAACACCGCATCGATTTTTTGGGGTAGCCCTTTGGCATGCGTAATCCGCTCGATAAAATCGTCCTTATCGAGATAATCCGCGATCTCGCAATCGGCGATATTTTTGAATTTGACGCCGTCCGTCAGGTCGTCAACGACGATGATGTCGTTGTACCCGCGGGCATTAAGCGTTTTGACGATATTGCTGCCGATGAATCCGGCGCCGCCAGTGACGATGATCACGACTATGCTCCTCCCGCTACCACGGGGTTGATTATATCAGTTTGTGTAGTGACATGAATAAGCTCTTGTATGCCAAATCCCGTCCAATAGTTGCGGTTGGCTTGCACCGTCGCAAAAATGCGGTCATTGTCCGAAGCGCGCGCCAACAAGCGATGATAAAGGTGATATTGGATGGCCGCATGGGTCAGCGGCCGTATCACGCAGCCCGCCAAGCGCAGGCGATATTCGATATCGCTGTCTTCGCCTATGCCCGGGCCTTGATAACGCATGTCGAATCCATTGATCGCCAATAAATCCGCCTTGTGTACCGAAAAATTGCTGCCCACGACGCCGCGTGGCTTACGGTTCGCGAACCGCCTGCCAAGTACGCTGGTCAGTCGCAAACCCTTCAATGCGTTATTGTCTTTCATCCACAAAATCGCCAAAAAAATCCACGGGTAGTGCCGGTGTAGAAATCCATGGCGGATACGCGTTGGCGTTAACCGTTGTGTTACCCAAGGCGTCAGATTGACGCGTCGCCCGGCGAGCAGGGTGTTTTTCTCACGGCGGGCGTAATGGTCGGCGACGAACTGTGGGTGCAATACGCAATCGCCGTCGATAAATATTAGATAGTCCGCGTGGGCGTTGACGATGCCGTGATTCAGGATTTCGTTTTTACGAAATCCGGTATCGGCGTGCCAAAGGTGTGTCATACGCAACGGCGTTGTATGCATATAGGCATGCAGGCGTGCTACGACTTCCGGGCGTGAACCGTCATCGCAGACGATGACTTCAAAATCGCGACAAGACTGCACCTCCAGCGACGCCAAAACACGCGCAAGGAAGTCAAAATTATTATAAAATGCCACCAATATACTCACGGATGTCGGCATATCCGGGGTGGGCGTGTTGTTTGTGCGGGTGACCATGCAGGGGATTATACGTAATTGCCCGCTAAAACCCAATATGGAGCATAATCTAGTGTGCATGTGCGCGGTGGTGTGGCGATGACACAGGTGCAATTATGGCAGCAGTTTCGCGGCGCATCGCCCTCGCACAAGGTGTGGCTGGGCAGCCTATTTTTTTTCTCCGTTGCGGTGTTCACGTCTAAGGCCGGTTATAGCAGTTTTGGTCTGTTGCTCATTTTCGGGTCGTTTTTCGCGCCCTGGCGTAACGCCTGGATCACTGAGAAAAAAGTGTTAGCGATTGCCGCGTTATATCCTATCGCCATTTTTTTGAGCTTTTTTTCGGTGGGCGGCTTATTTAGCGTCTGGACAACGTTTTCCGCGTGGCCATGGCCGTTGTTGGTGTTGCCGGCCACAGTGGTGTTTAAAGATCGGAAGCTACAGCCCTATGTTTTAGCGGGTGCGGCGGCCGGTTTTTCGTTGGCGATTGTGGAAGCCATGCGCAAAATTTTGCTGGAACAATGGGCCACATTTATACCTTCCGTATCGCGTATCGACAGTTTTTGGGATTTGGGGCGCTGGGGTGTGTTACTAAGTTGCGTGACCGTGGCGTTGTACGTATATGCCACTGCGACGGATACGGAGGTGAGTAAAAAGCGTATTTATTGGGGCGCGTGGGGTGTCGCCTTAGTGTTTTTAGTGTTAGCCGGACAGCGCGCGCCGTGGGTTGCGGCAAGTATCGGGATGTTGTTGGTATCTCTGACAAGTCGGCGGCGTTTCATAGCCGGTTTGGGGGTTGCTGGCGTCATCGCGGTGTTGATGTTGTCGTTGCCTGGTTTGCGCCACCGTGTGGAAAGCGTAGGTGCGGTGCATACGCAAGGGTCTATAGTAACGTCAACCGACGGGTCTAACGCCGCGCGCTTGCATATGTGGCAAGTGGCCTTGGATTTTTTTCGCGAGCAAGCATGGTTTGGCGTCGGATTTAAAAATACTGAAACGCCGCTACGCGCATTTCTGGAACGTCAATCCACGCAGTATCGCGGCGATCACCTCGTAGGTGAATTTAGTATCAATGACCAACATTCCAGTTATCTTTCAGTGTTGGTGGAGCGGGGCGTGTTATTTTCGCTGATATTCGGGGGGTTGATCGTTTATATTTTATTGTCGTCTATAAAAAACCTAATGCACAATCCGTCTGCCGCACTATTAACAAGTTATGCGGTGTGTATGGTCAATTTTGTGATCTATGTTTTTTACACCTCAATCCAGAGTTTTGAATCGCTCCCGCTGTTTTTGGGTTTGGCGTATATCGCCCTGCGCCGCGAACCAACGCGTTAAATTTTGCGTATGACATTCAGAGGTCTCGCCATTGCACAGACAATACCTCTTTGGTTTTGGCTAAGGCGCTACGGTCCTGTGCGCTGCGTAATCGCCGCAATAATGCCGGACGTAGAACAACCATCCTCGAAGCCCAGCACGCGTACCTCGCCGCCGTTGCGGGTTACGCAGTCATAACCGGCGATTTGGCTGGGACGATAGTCGCCCCCTTTGACCAAAAAGTCCGGTAAAATGCGACAAATCAAACGTTCTGGCGTGTCTTCTGAAAAAGCGACGACCCAATCTACGCTGGCTAAACCCGCTACCACGGCCATGCGCCGTTCGAGCGGATTGATCGGGCGGCCCGCGCCTTTTAGACGTGCGACTGAGGCATCGTCATTGACCGCCACAATGAGGCGATGGCCTAGGGCCTTGGCGCGTTCTAGGTAGGCGACATGTCCGGCATGTAAAATATCAAAGCAGCCATTAGTGAAAATAACGCGTTCGCCATGCGCGCGCGCATCTTCAAGCGCAACCAGCAATTGATCTTCGCTCATTACGCCGCGCCCGGCCTGGGTTTGATCGCGTAGCGCGGCGCGTATCTCAGGGATGCTGACCACGGCGGTGCCTAACTTGCCCACCACGATGCCGGCCGCGACATTGGCCAAGGCCGTGGCATGCGCCATATCTTGGCCGGCCGCGAGGGTGGCCGCAAGCACTGAAATAACCGTGTCGCCCGCGCCGGTGACATCAAACACCTCGCGCGCGCGCGCGGGCAAATGCAATTCGGCGAGACCTTCGCTCAATAAGGTCATGCCGTGTTCGCCGCGTGTGATCAACAGCGCATCTAGCGCTTGATCGCGTATCAATTGTTTGCCCTTGGCGACCAAATCATGTTCATCACGCACATGGCCGACTACCGCCTCGAATTCGTGCAAATTGGGCGTGATTAAACCGGCTCCGCGATAGATCGAAAAATCTTTGCCTTTGGGATCCACCAATACATATTTACCGGCCGCGCGTGCAGTGGCGATCAGTTGCGATGCAAAATGTAGACTGCCCTTGCCGTAATCCGATAACACCACCACGTCGCAGGAATCTACCAGCGCTGCGAAATGTCCCGTCATCGCCGCTGCCGCTGCGGTGTCAAAGCGGTCTTCAAAATCGAGGCGTATGAGTTGTTGGTGATGGCTGATGACGCGCAACTTGGTGATCGTGGGTTGCGTCGGCCAGTGTTGTAAGGCACACGTGACGCCCGCCGCTGCCAAGCGCCGCTCTAAGGTTTGCGCAGGCTCATCCGCGCCGACGATGCCTAACAAGGTGGCCTGCGCCCCTAAGGCGGCGATATTGAGCGCAACGTTGGCGGCCCCGCCTGGGCGTTCCTCGTCGCTGCGTATGCGCACCACCGGTACGGGGGCCTCGGGGGAGATGCGTGAGGTGTCGCCATGCCAGTAACGATCCAGCATAACGTCGCCGACCACCAATACGCGCGCGTACACAAAGTTAGGGATACTGAGTTTCATAGCCGCCTTAGGACGTGAAAAATTCTCATTTTAGCAAACCTTGTTTGATCTATGTCAGTTACAATAGTCATTTTTAGTTCAGGATGAGGCTATGGCTGCGCCGTCCAAGATATTAGTGGTGCGTAACGACAAGCTGGGTGACTTCATGCTTGCCCTGCCGGCGTTGGCCTTGTTAAAACAACACCTGCCGACCACCCATATTAGCGTAGTTGTGCCGCAATATACGCGCGAAATGGCCGAAATCTGTCCATGGGTAGACGCGGTGATTGTCGATCCCGGGCGTATAGGGAGTTGGAGCGCCTACCAGGCGATGATCCAACAGATACGCCATGGTAAGTTCGACGCTGTGTTGGCCTTGTTTTCAAGTTTTCGCGTGGGTTTCGCCGTGTGGGCGGCCGGTATTCCACAGCGCTTGGCCCCCGCCACCAAGGTGGCGCAATATTTTTATAATCAACGCCTGGTGCAACGGCGTTCGCAATCTATTAAACCGGAATTCGAATATAATTGTGATTTAGTGCGCCATTTTTTACAGTCGCACGACATCGCGCTGCAAGGCGTTGAGCCCACCGGCCCTTATTTAAAATTTGTCGCGGCGGAGATCGCCTCCGCGCATGAGCGCTTGGCGCAGGTCTTAGGTGTCGATAAACATACGCAATGGGTGTTTATCCATCCAGGGAGTGGCGGTTCCGCCAACAACCTCACCTTGGCCCAATATGCCGAGCTGGCCGTACGCCTGTCGTTGCCGCCGCAGGCGCGTGTCGTCATCACCGCCGGACCCACGGAGCGCGCGCAGGCTGAGGCCTTGCGCCAGATGTTGCATCTCAGCGGCATCAATGTGCTGGTGTATCACTCCACCATGGGTTTACGTCGCTTTGCACTGAATATCGCCAGCGCTGCGATTTTTATCGGGGGCTCGACGGGGCCTTTGCATATTGCGGGCGCGCTGGATATCCCAACGGCGGCGTTTTATCCGCGTGGTCGCACGACCTCCGGGCTGCGTTGGCAAACCCTGAATCGACCCGCGCATCGTCTTGCCTTCGCCCCCCCTCAACCGGCCGCCGAGGATGATATGTCGGCCATCGATCTCAGTTCGGCGGCGGCGGTGATTAGCGGGTTGATCGCGCGCACCGTCACCGCGAAGCGCAATTAGTCACCTCAGTCTTTAATTTTTCCCAGTCCAGACTATTCCCCCATTCAATTGTCGCGACATACCAACATAGTGATATGACTAAAGTCCCTCTGCGCCTTGCCGTTAATGCAGGTATACGCCTCATTAACTATTCCGCGAGGCCATCCTCATCTTACACGGCAGGTGGTCGCATGTTTACCTCAGCGCGCGCAATTTCTTCATTGATTTCTATGTTGGTGATGGTCTTGAGTCTCACGGGTGCCGCCGCGACGCCTACGCCGTTAGAAAAGGGGAAACTGTTGGTTGCCACGCATCAATTGGATGAAACGCCGTATCGACACGCCGTCATTTTAGTGACCGAGCACAGTGACAAGGGATTGTTCGGGCTGACAATTAATCGTCCGACCCCCGTATTCATCGACGAATTTTTACCCAATACGGCATTGCGCGAAATGCCGTCCAGTCGCTTATTTATGGGCGGCCCAAATGCCAAACAGGTGTTATTTGTAGTCGCGCGTGCGACGCAGGTGGCGCAATTACATCATTTGGCGGGCGATCTCTACTATGGTGTCGGCCGGGATGCCGCCACGGTGTTAACACAATCCCCGGCAAATAGCCAAAACGTGCGTGCCTATGCAGGCTATTTGAATTGGCCGCCCGGTGAAATCGATGCCGCGATCGCCAAGGGCGAATGGCGCGTGATGCCTGCGGATGCGCAGACCCTATTCAATAGCGATCCAGATTCCTTGTGGGAACAGATGATGGGCGCGTGGGACGGGCAGTGGATGTGACGCTAGCGTCTATACATAAAAAACGCCCCTTTGCGGGGCGTTTTTTATGTTCGTGGGTGTTGCCGAACTACTGAGGCGTCGGTACAGAGCACATCGACTGCGCCACAGGGGGAGTGACCCAATCCGTCACCGCGATGCTATCGATTTGTACCTGCGCCGCGTTGGCCGATGCGGTATGGTCGCCGCTGTAGCTCACCGCCAAGCCTAATCTGTTTACGCCTACTTCACCACCAGGGCTTTGCCACTTTATACCATTAGCAGCCTGCAATTGTAGTCCGTGATTTCCACAGTAATATATTCCGCCGCCATTCCAGTAAAACACGATTTCATAACGGGTATCGTTGATACGCAAATCGACATCGCTGATATCTTGCATCAGATTCGTGCCGGGCATCAGGTACATATTGTCGGGTGTGACGGCCCATTGGTAGCGGGTTAAAGAAAAATAATGGCCGCCATCCAACATGAATGCAATGTGATTACCCGGCGCCATGATCTCGTCGCCAGGGGTCAGGGTGACTTTGAGGGATTGATAACCTGGGTAGGCGGGGCCGGTAAACTTTACGCCGCGCAGCATCACCTGTAGGCCACGAGTGAAAAAATTAAGGTCCGGCGTTCTGAAGGTTTGGATGCCGGCGCCGTCTCTGTTATTGACCGACAACGTTAAGTTGCCGCCATTCTCGCCGGCCCGCCCGCGTGCGGCGCTATCCATCGTCCAGCCTTGAAATTTATACCATAAATTGGCATTCGTATAGCCGCCAATACCTACGGCATTCGGAATGGTGCTGTCCAACAGGAACTGACCGGTGGCGGGCGGCGTCCCGGTTTCGTTGAAAGCGTCCGACATAATGATTGCCGCTTGCGCCTGACCCATGGCACTCACCGCCAACCATGTTCCGAGCACTGCGCTGGTAAAAAAAGTAGATCTGGGCAACATAATCATCCTCGCCTCTGAATAGTTCCTAAAACCGGATTCGTCGCGTGCTGCATGGGCACGGACAATATGATGTTTAAATTAAGGCTGGCACCGTTAAATATGCCTTAACAAAACGGCTACAAAACCGCAATAAATTCTAGCGCATTAATATGGTGTTTGTATACGTTAGCGTTAAAAAACACCTTCCATTAAAGTGTTTTTCAAGTATTGCGCGAGTATGCTGGGCGCTGAAAATCACCGCCGCGTTAATAATCCAACGCAGTGTACCGTCGCATGGCGGCGCGCCATTGGCGGTAGCGCTCGCGTAGCGAGGGAATTTCGTGAGGCGCAAACACGACGCGCGTGCCGCTCGCCAACCAGGTGCCGGGGGCGGCGGCCGCTAGAAACGCCGTACCGCGTGCCGTGGCCTCGGCCTGTGTCTGGCACCCGACCGACAGGCCGGTCAGCGCCGCGAGACGGCGCGCGAGCTCGTCAATATGCGACCACCCACCGCTCAACACGATGTGCGTGGGTCGCGGCGCAAGCGTGGCCAGATGCTCGATATTCACCGTGATTAAAAATAGAACACTCTCCAGCACGCCCGCCAATTGCGCCTCCAAGTCCGTATTCTCCCCGATAAAATGCGACGCAAATTCCGGCAGCCACCACGGCGCGGCGAGGCCACCTATGCCATTCAAGAACAGGGGCGGGGCGGGGGTGTTTTCCAAGCAGCGCGCCAATAACAACGTATCCGGCGCGCGCCGGTGTTGTGTGAACAAATAGTCCACGGCCGCCGCTGCGCCATTGACGGTGGCCTCGGCGGTGTAGATGTCGCGCCCCAGGCCTAGTAAGACCAGGCTGCGCAAATGGCGTGGTAATTCCGGCGGCAATTGATCGCACGGTCGTTGTATAAACGCGCCGGTGCCGATGTTGACGTAGATATGGTCAAGTTGTGGCCACCCATCGGCGAACAAAGCGGCGGGTTGATCGCCTTGGAGTACGCGCAAGGGTATGCGCCGCGCCCCGGTGAGCAACGTGCCAAACTCGCTGTAACTGGGCATGACCGTAGGTAGTATGCTCAATGGCACGCCGAACCAGGCCGCCAACTGGTCGTCCCAGGTACGTGTGTGCAAATTCCACAATAAAGTGCGGCCCGCGTTTGCAGGGTCTACACCCAAAGGATGTTGTTCTAATAGTTGTTGGGACAAAAAACCGATCAGCGGGCCGGCCGCCAGTGTGTGTTGGGCGGCTGCGGCACTGACACGCGCGTTATGGTCTAGGCACCAACGTATTTTGCTGGCTCCATAGTGGGGGGATAAAAAGAGGCCGGTGCGCTGGTGGATGTCAGCGGCGTGTGCGCGCAAAGAGGTGATTAGCGGCGCATTGCGGCGGTCTTGCCAACTCAGTATGGGGGTCAATGCCGCGCCGTCGCTGCCGCGCGACCAGCAGACGATACTGGAGCGTTGCGTGGCCAACCCGGCGGCGGCAAGCTGCGCGGCCGCCAGGCCCAGCGTGGAAATAACTTCTGCCAGTGCCCGCCTAACGCTCGCGACGACGTGTGCGGGGTCTTGCTCGACGCGCTGGTCGTCGATGTAATGAGTGGCGACGGGCGTTTGTGCGCTGGCGATTAAATTGCCGGTGGGATCAAAGACCAGTGCGCGACTACTATGGCCGCCCTGGTCTAAGGCGAGGAAGAGGGGTTCTGGCTTGGCTTGAGCGCCCAGGATTACGCCCGTATCGGCTCGCGTACCTTGGAGAGCAAGGTCTCCCAGGCCTTTTGTAAATTGGGGGGTCCCACGTCATTTTTCATCAACGGCGCGATGTCGTCTTTCAATGTGCTGAGCATGGAGACACCTTCGGGTATGCCCTTGGGAAAGCGCCCGGAGCTTGAGAACACGACGCGCCCCGCCACCGGCACGCCCGGTACCGACATTTTTACCGCTTGGATACGCAGGCGATTGGCGGGCAGCGGGTTGGTGAATTTATAGCCTCGAAAGCCTAACATCTGCGTCCAATTCTCGGTGCGCTCGCCGCCGAATAATAGGCCGCTATAATTTTGCATATCTACGACTACGATGCCGCCAGGGGTCAAGACCAGAAAATCTATCGCCACAAAGCCGTCTACGCCGTCGGGGACTAAGACATCGTGTAGGTACTGTGTGCCTAGTTCGCGTATAATTTTGAGGTTGCGCCGTTTGTCGGCCGTATTGCGTAAATAACGCATCCATAGCGCGGCGAGCATAGCCAAAATCGTCAACGCGCCCAGCGCGATGGCGATTTCTATGGTGTAATCTGCGAGTAACTGTGTGAACTCTGACATGCGGTTAGGAAGCTACTTGATCCTGGGTTACGGTCTGGGATTATACATCCTTATGACCGGCGGCATAGGATACAGAACTCAACCCCTCGAGCGCAATGTATCCGAGTTTAGCCGGAGGGAGAGATAAACCCATATGATACGTGTTAAGAGCATATTGCATGCCACCGTTTTAGTGGCGGATACCCCGCTGGCCTTGGCATTCTATCGGGATATCCTAGGGTTGGCGCTGGATGAGCGGCGGCCGGATATGGGTTATCCTGGCGCGTGGTTGGCCGTGGGGGAGCAGCAACTACATTTGGTGCAACTGCCCAACCCCGATCCACGCAGCGGGCGTCCCGCACATGGCGGCCACGATAGGCACATCGCCTTGGCCTGCGCTGACCTTGCAGTTTTGCGCACACGCCTTGATGCATGCGCGATCCCGTATACGCTAAGCCGTTCCGGTCGCGCGGCGCTCTTTTGCCGCGATCCAGACGGCAACGCGTTGGAATTTGTGTTTAACTCCGCAACTTGAGCATAGAACACCCGCTTCGGCGTGTGACGCGCCCCTGCAAGTTGTAAAAAGGTCATTCCGCACTCAGTAGCGCCGTGTTGCCGCCGGTGGCGGCGATATTTTGCGACACCACCACTTCGGTTGCGAAGCGATACAAATAATGCGGACCGCCGGCCTTAGGGCCGGTGCCCGAGAGGCCTTCGCCGCCAAACGGTTGTACGCCTACAACCGCGCCGATGGTGCTGCGATTGACATAGATGTTGCCTGCATGTACGCGTGTTGCAAGATCGTCTATGCGGGCCTGGATACGACTATGGATGCCGAAGGTCAGGCCATACCCGGTGCGATTGATCGTGGCGACGATGTGATCCAAGTCCGCCGCGTTAAAGATCGCGATGTGTAAGATGGGGCCAAATATTTCACGATTCAGCAATTCCGCACGTTCCAATAAATATATGCGCGGCGCAAAATAATCGCCCCCTTGACATTCCGGCGGGAGCGCCAATTCGTACAATAATTCCGCGCGCCCACGCAGGCTGGCACAATATTCTTGCAATTGACGTTGCGCTTGCGCATGGATTAACGGGCCGATATCCGTCGCCAAGCGCGCGGGGTCGCCAAGTTGTCGCTCGGCCAGCGCGCCCCCCAATAAGCCCAATACGCGCGCCGCGATATCGCGCTGTATATACACGATGCGCAGCGCCGAACAACGTTGTCCGGCGCTGTTGAATGCCGACGTGAGGATGTCGTTGACCGCTTGTTCGGGATGTGCGCTGCTATCCACGATCATGGCGTTTATACCGCCTGTTTCGGCGATCAAGGGTATGATAGCGCCTGACCGCGCGGCCAATTGCACCTGGATCGCGCGCGCGGTTGCCGTAGCGCCGGTGAACGCCACCCCGGCGACGCGCGTATCGCTCAATAAGCGCGCCCCTATGCGCGCACCGTCGCCGATCAACAAATGCAACACATCGACAGGTACGCCCGCGCGGTGCATAATTTCGACGGCGCGCGTGGCCGCCAAGGGCGTAGCGCCCGCCGGTTTGGCGATGACGCAATTGCCTGCCGCCAAGGCTGCGCTGATTTGTCCCACAAAAATCGCCAGCGGAAAATTCC
Organism: Gammaproteobacteria bacterium; assembly: GCA_919902765.1. GTDB lineage: Bacteria > Pseudomonadota > Gammaproteobacteria > S012-40 > S012-40 > CAKKRP01. The sequence goes on from CAKKRP010000127.1 coordinate 27,001, forward strand.
ACGGACTGATACACACAAACACCCCGCGTCCACGCCAGAATAAAATATTGTCTTCGCCGGTCGGTCCCGGCAGCGTTATCGGCGCAGCGAATTGGTCTTCGATCCACGTCGCATAATAACGGCAATAATCAACGGTCTCGCGTAGTTCGGCGATGGCGTCGGGGATGCAACGACCGCCCTCGTGGACGATCAGCGCCAACAACTCAGCGGCGTTTTTTTCAAATAAATCGGCGCAATTGCGCAATAATAATGCACGTTGTCGCGCGTCGGTCGCCGCCCAGCCGGTGAAGGCGCGCGCCGCAAAACTCAGCGCTTGAGCTACGGCGTTGGCATCGGCATCTACGACCTCGCCCAAGACACGGCGACGATCGGCGGGCGCGGTCACCTTGCGCGGTGTGCCCGGCCACGTTTGCCCGCCGACGATGGAGGCGGCCTGCCAAGGTTGGGTCGCGGCCTGTGCAATGCCGTCGCATAAGGTGCGGGTAGACGTGGTGTCGAACAGATTGTAACCCGTGGAATTTTTGCGCGTCGTACCGAATAGCGCAGGTGGTAAGGGCAGCGCCGTAGTAGCGCTGTGTGGTAATTGCAATAATGGATCGGCAACGATGTCCGCGATGTCTAAATGGGGGTCTTGCAGGCGATGTACAAACGAACTATTGGCGCCGTTTTCCAATAGACGACGTACCAGGTAGGGCAGCAGTTCGGTATGCCGTCCGATCGGCGCATACACGCGACAGGCGACAGGCGTGTGGTGGGCGGATAATGCGCGATACAGGGCCTCGCCCATGCCATGTAAGCGTTGAAATTCAAAATCGCTACGCCCCTGCGCGAAGATCATAATCGCGGCGACAGTGTGCGCATTGTGCGTGGCAAACTGCGCATAAAACGCCTGGGGGTCGGCGAGCAGGCGTCGCGCGCACGCCAAATAACTCACGTCGGTCGCTGATTTACGGGTAAATACCGGATATTCCGCTAACCCGCGTTCCTGGGCGCGTTTGATCTCGCTGTCCCAATATGCGCCCTTGACTAAGCGCACGGCAATGCGTTTGGTATGCGTGTGCGCGAGTGCCGCCAAATAATCGATGACCGTCCACGCGCGTTTTTGATAGGCCTGTACGGCCAGCCCCAAACCTTCCCATCTCTGCAACGCAGGGTCGGCGAATACACGCGTAAATACTTCTAATGTAATGTCTAAGCGTTCGGTCTCTTCGGCATCGATGGTCAAGCCTATGCCCGCGCGTTGGGCGGTGCGCGCCAAGGCCAGCAAGCGCGGCGTCAATTCGTGCATGACGCGTGCATATTGGGCGAATTCAAAACGCGGGTGCAAGGCAGACAGTTTGACCGAGATGCTCGGACGCGCCAGCCAGTGCATGTCGGCTTGGGCGTGCATGCCGACGGCCTCGATGGCCGATGTATAGGCATAAAAATAGCGCTCGGCATCTAACGATGTGAGGGCCGCTTCGCCCAGCATGTCGAAGGAATACCGAGAGGCCGCGCGGTCTGCGTGCGTGGTTTGTTGCAAGGCTTCGTGGATGTGTGTGGCCATCACGAATTGCCGGCCTAAAATGCGCATCGCCTGTTTGAGTGCGGCGCGTATCAGGGGTTCGCCGCCGCGCGCCACTACCTGTGTTAGGTAACCGGTCCAAGTTTGCGGCGCAGTGCGTGGTTGTAAGATCCGGCCGGTTAACAATAGGCCCCAGGTCGAGGCGTTTACAAACCATGAATGGCTGTGGCCTAAATGCGTCTCCCAATGCGCGACGGCGAATTTATCTTGTATCAATTGATTCGCGGTGGCGGTGTCGGGGATGCGCAGCAAGGCCTCGGCCAGGCACATCAATGCCACGCCTTCGTCGGAGGCGAGGTGATATTCCTGCAAAAAAGTTTGCAATAATCCCGCGCCATGCGGTGCCGCGCGGATCTCCGCGACCCAGTTTGCCGCCGTGGCGCTGGCGGTGGCCAACAGGGTCGCGTATGGGCCGAGTTCGCGCAGCAGATGCGCCGTGGCGTGTGTTTCATCCATCAAGTGCCATGCGTCGATGCGCTGGCGACGCAGCGACAATTCGTCGATGGCGGGAGGTTGGGTACCCATAATTACATCTTAGTACTGTGTATGGGTTGGCGCTAAATATGCGCGTATATTTGATAAGTGAACTGATTTATTTGATTGAGCGTGTCCATGCGTCGTCCTCCAGTTGCCGATATACCCAGTGGGCTGCAACAAGCGCACCCAGATGCGCGCTGCGTGTTTCATGCCTTGGGCATCGCCAGTTGCGCCGGTGCCTCGGACCGCACCTGCCAAACCGGGCCGGATATCTTGTACGGTTTGTTGCAGCGGCAGCCGGTGGCACATGCGCACGGCGAATTACGGTGGGCCACGACGCTACGCGATCCCACTGGGCCGGGCCTGGATGCGCTCGCCGTGGTGACCGCCTTGGCGCAACGCGTGGCCCAACAAACGCGCTTATGGGTGGCGCATGGGCATGCCTTTGTGGTGGTCGGGGGAGATCATTCCTGCGCCGTAGGCACCTGGAGCGGCGCGGCACACGGGATGCGCGCGCGCGGGCCGTTGGGCTTGATTTGGATAGATGCGCATATGGATGGGCATACGCCGGAAACCAGTCCCAGCGGCGCATTACATGGCATGCCGTTAGCGATTTTGTTAGGGCACGGCCCCCACGATTTGACGCAGTTGGCGGGCGCGCTGCCGACCTTACAGGCGCGGCATGTGTGGCTGATAGGCGTGCGTTCATACGAGGCTCAAGAACAGCAACGTTTGACTGAACTGGGTGTCAATATCGTCTATATGCCGGAAGTCAAAGCGCGGGGAATCGTGTCGGTGTTGATGCAAGCGCGGGCGGAATTGGCGCGTGCGACGGCAGCGTATGGGGTAACCATAGACCTGGATGCAGTAGATCCGGTCGATGCGCCCGGAGTGGGTTGTCCCGAACCTGGCGGCATCCACGCTGACGATTTATTGGCGGGATTGCGCGGTATGGGACACGATCCGTGCGTCGTCGGCTTAGAAATCGCAGAGCTAAATCCGCGTTATGACCCCACGCAAAAAACCGCTTTATTGGCGCGTGACCTACTTGCGGCATGGATGGATCAATGATGAATATTCCGACCCTTGAACAACGTTTTTGCGCGCACAATTACCAGCCATTGCCGGTGGTGTTGACGCGTGCGCTAGACGTGTATGCGTGGGATATCCACGGTACGCGTTATCTCGACATGATGAGCGCCTATTCGGCCGTCAGTCATGGGCATGGCCATCCGCGTTTGGTGCGGGTGTTGACGGAACAAGCGCAACGCCTGGCGATTTGTTCGCGCGCCTATTACAGCGATAAATTGGCCCCGCTGGCCGAACATTTGTGCGGCTTGCTGGGGTTTGAGCGCATGTTGCCGATGAATACCGGCGCCGAGGCGGTGGAAACCGCCCTCAAGGCGGCGCGCAAATGGGGCGAACGGGTCAAGGGCATTGCGCCGGATCAAACTGAAATTATCGCGTGTGCGGGCAACTTCCACGGGCGCACCATCGCCATCGTCGGGCTTTCCACCGAGGCGCAATATCGCGCCGGTTTCGGCCCTTTTCCGGCGGGATTTAAGACGGTGGCCTATGGTGACACGCGCGCCTTAGAGGCCGCGATCACGCCGCAGACGGCGGCGTTTTTGGTGGAGGCCATCCAAGGCGAGGGCGGTATTATAATCCCGCCACCGGGTTATCTCACCGAATGCGCGCGCCTGTGTGCTCAACATCGCGTGTTATTGATCATCGATGAAATCCAAACCGGCTTAGGCCGCACCGGTCGTTGGTTGGCGTGTCAACACGCAGGCGTACAGCCCGATGCGGTGTTGCTCGGCAAGGCCTTGGGTGGCGGTTTATTGCCGATGTCGGCGTTTTTGGCGCGTCAAGAGGTGATGGATGTGTTTACGCCCGGCGATCACGGCAGCACCTTTGGCGGCAATCCGTTGGCCTGCGCCGTGGCCTTGGAGGCCCTCAAGGTGCTCGATGAACAAGGTTTAATTGGCAACGCCCAGCGCCAAGGCGAGTATTTTCTCGCGCAATTGCGCGCCCTCCGGCATCCCGCCATCCGCGCCGTACGCGGCAGTGGTTTACTTATCGGTGTGGAAGTCGATACGCGTCGCGTCACCGCGCGCGCGTTGTGCGAAAAGCTATTGCAAGAAGGCATTTTGAGCAAAGATACTCATGACAGCGTG
>CAKKRP010000128.1 GCA_919902765.1 Gammaproteobacteria bacterium
AAAAAAACATACAATTAGAACACTGTCAACTACAATTTAATGGGACAGCCCTGGGTATGATCCGGGTAGAGCTTGTCACGTTCACACGATATGCCGTAAATGGTCTAAGGGGATACGTATACCCGCGCAATAGTCCAGCACGCATTGCATGACCAGCGGACTGCGATGGCGATCCGCTTGGGCGGCTAATGCGGCGCGGGTCAGCCACACGGCGCGCACGATGCCCTCGTCGAGCCGACGCGTGGGATGGTGGGCACCCAGATGGCCGGCAAACGCAAAGCGTAAAAACGTCGCATCGGGGCTTGGCTGCCAGTGATAAATTCCCAGCAGCGCGGTAGGCGTAAATTCCCAGGCGGTTTCTTCCAAGGTTTCGCGTTGCGCGGCGGCGATCAAAGTTTCGTGATTTTCCCAATGGCCTGCGGGCTGGTTGAGCAGCAATCCGTCGTCCTGGCTGCGGCGTTCTTCAACGCACAAAAACTTGCCGTCGCGTTCGATGACGGCGGCCACGGTAACGCTAGGTTGCCAACGCATAATTGATCCTTTTGTGTGCAGTGATTCCGCTTGCCGCCTGACCAGGCCCACATCTTGCGCCAAATCCATAATTAAGGTAAGAAGTTGTCTATGGGCCGCAAATTCACAAATTTTGCCATATTGTCATGCAGATAGCCACAGCTCGTCCGTTTGGCCGGCGCGCCGAATTTTGGGCCGCCATGGCGTTGGGTCCGGTGGTATGGGGCATCGTATGGCTATGGCAAGGTGGCGGTGACCTCAGTTGGCCGTTACGCGCCCCGGGCCGGTATATTTTGCTGAGCGTGGTCTATCCGCTGTTGGAGGAGATCGTGTTTCGCGGTGGCTTGCAAGGGGCGTTCACGGCGCGCGTCTGGGGGCGTAGCCAATGGGGGCCAGTGACGGCCGCAAACCTCATGACCAGCATCCTATTTGCGTGCGCGCATGTGGTAACGAGGGGCGACGTGACGGCCTTGGCGGTCTTTTTTCCGTCGTTGATATTCGGCTATTTTCGAGATCGCGACAATACCTGGATATCTGCGGCAATCTTGCATGGTTGGTACAATATGGGATATTTGCTGCTATTTTACGCTACGAAATAAAATCGCCAGGGTATCCGCGCGATGTTTTTAGCGATGGTGGGATACCGGCATTCCAATAATGCAAGCACCGTAATTTTTTGACCTACGGGTTACGATAACCTGCATAAGCGACTGTGGGCCGCAGAAATTTCCCTATTGTGACGGCGAGTGAATCGGATATCGCCTTGAGCAGGAGTAATGAAATGATATCAGCGCAGGCGCAGGAACTTAAAATCAGCGTAGATGAGCGGGATTACGTGACCTCCGCCGATGATGGCGTAACTACGTTATTAGGAAGGAATGCGGCGCAGGTGGCCGGGCGTTACTTCGGCGATTTAGTGCGCCTGCCCGGCGATATTCCCTTTGCCGCGTTGCGTTTGCGCTATCCACAAACGAGCTTTCGTTTTGCGGCGCATCTACGTAACGCCAAGGGTGGGGAGCTGTATTGCAGGTGTGTCGCAAATAAAGACGGCACGCAGAGCTCAATAACTTTGATTTATGATCCTTTAGACGTGCCCAACGCGCTGATTGAAGAGCTGGTGACCAAGGACGGCCATTTTTCGCACGCGCTGAGCGTGGTGAAAGTGGGATATTGGATATGGCATATCCAATCCCAACGTATCGTGTGGTCGGACGAATGTTTTTATATGATGGGTTTAGTGCCTGGGCGTGATCAACCGGCGATGGAGCCCTATATGGCGGCCATACACCCCGAAGACCGTGACTATGTGCAACAGAATGTCGGGCAAGTCATGCAAGCCGGTCAGGCACCCGATATGGAATATCGCTTGGTGCGCTCCGATGGTTCAATTATTTACGTAACATCGCGTGCCGAATTGATTAAAGACAGCACGGGACAGCCGACCTATTTGTTTGGCACCTTACAAGATGTGACCCAGCAAAAAGAATATGAAAACGCGCTCAAACAGGCCAAGTCGGCCGCCGAACAGGCCAACCTTGCCAAGACAAAATTTTTGTCGCGCGTGAGTCATGAGTTTCGCACGCCACTCAATGCCGTGGTGGGAAATGCCGAGTTATTGCGTTTGGAGGCGGGGTCTCAGTACCAGGAATATCTCGGCGATCTGCTGGAAGGGTGTCAGCAAATAGAAAGTATGTTGATGGACGCCCTGGATATTACCGGTGTAGACCAAATCGCGCTCCAAATGGAGCCAGTGGACTTGGTGCGCATCGTCGAAGATTTAGCGCAATCAACCCAGAGCATACAGGCGCGTTATCAAGTGCGCTTGAGGGTGGGTAAGGCAAAAATTTCGCCCTTATTTATCCACAGCGACGCCAAGCGGGTGCGCCAAGTATTGTTGAATTTGGCCAGCAATGCCATCAAATACAATAAGCCCGGCGGGGCTGTTAATGTGGATTTGCGTACCGAGGCGGACCACGTGCATATCGACGTCAGGGATACGGGGCTGGGTATCGCGCCCGAAAATTATGCTAAGATCTTTCAACCTTTTGAACGCATCGTGGTGCATGAAAACGTGTTGCCCGGCACTGGCTTAGGGTTGACCTTGAGTCGGGAACTGGCCAAGGTGTTGGGCGGTAATATTTGCTTTACCAGCGAGTTAGGTGTGGGGAGCTGTTTCACCTTGACCTTGCCGATGTAAATCTAGCCTCCTAAACTTTGGGTGTGCCCTGCTGTCCTACTAATGGCCAGCGACCGTGGGGTGTCCCGAGGGCGTTGCTGGGCCTGCGTTCTGTGGGCTACCTAGCAAATACCATATAGAATACTTAAGAATTCATCATTACACTGGTGTCGTGAAGGTTTATTTTGCCCTTCCGTTGTGGATGAGCTAAGTTCTTGGCTGCTTTTGCAGGGTCTGGCAGTATACTATGCCGCTGGTACGTTAGTGTCGGCGATAGCGCGGAGGCAGTAAGCAATTTACCAGCCCAGACCAATACTTGGCGTCGTTCCGACGTGAATTTCATGGCTGGCAATCCGGGGTTATTTGGCATTATAATTACCCCAAATTTTTTCTAATTCTTGGGCCGGTAGGCCAGGGGTGAGAGACGTGTATCAAGAATTTTATAGACTGACAGAATCTCCATTTCGATTGAGCCCTGATGCGCGGTATTTTTTAGCCCTGGGCGGCCATCGCAAGGCCTTGGCCTATCTCCGTTATGGGCTGCAAAAACGCGAAGGTCTGATTGTTGTGACCGGGGTGCCTGGCACCGGTAAAACCACCATCGCACGCCTGTTAGTCGCCGAGGCGGCCCGCGAAGGTGTGGTCGTGTCGCAGCTCAATACCACCCGTTTAGATTCCGACAACGTGATTGAAATGGTGGCGGCGGCGTTTGGATTGCCCCACGACGGGCGTAGCAAGGCCTTCTTGTTGACGCAGTTAGAGGCCTTTTTCTTGGCCCGCGCGCGCGCCGGTAAACACCTATTGTTGCTGGTCGATGAGGCCCAAAATCTCCCCGTGCAGTCATTGGAAGAATTACGCATGTTGTCCAATTTTCAGTTGGGCAATCATGCGTTATTGCAGATTTTCTTGTTAGGACAACAGCAATTTCGCGAGATGTTGCAGTTGCCGGATATGGAGCAACTGCGTCAACGCGTGGTGGCGGCGTGCCACCTCGAACCATTGAATCGCGATGAAACGCGCGAGTATATCGAACATCGTTTGCGTTTGGCCGGGTGGACGGGCGATCCGACATTTACGGGCGACGCAGTGGATAGCGTATTCCAAGCGACGCGCGGTATTCCGCGCAACATCAACACGTTTTGCGAACGCGTTCTATTGTTCGGTGCTTTAGAAGGCTTGCATACCGTTAATCGTGCGGTCGTGTTGAGTGTGGTTCACGAGTTGCGCCAAGAGGCGGCCGAGGCGACAGGCGTAGCGCCACTGGCGGCCGAGCTCACCTCTACCCAAGAGTCCTTGGCCGGTGGCATTACCAACGGAGAAGTCGTGCCGGACGCACTGACGAGCCCGCCCGCCAATCCCTTTGCGTTAGATTTATCGCTGGCTGCGGCGGTAGCGCCCAGTGCCGCGACCCGTACGCCCCCGGCGGTGATGGCAATGCACGCCCTGCCTGGGGTGATGCACGATAGTCAGTCCATGTTGGCGACCATGACCGGCCCCTCTGGGGCAATGGGTTTGCCCTCGACCATGCCCGTGGTGGAGACGCCGTTGCCGCCCCCGGTGGTGACCAAAACACCTCCACAGTCGGCGCTGAGGAATGCCGTTGAGCAAATGGTTGCGCGCGGCGTCGCGGCTGCACCTACGGCGGTCAAGCCTAATGCGACAGTCACGGCCAGTCGAGAGGTGCGTGCTACCGATAAAGTGACCGCCCCTGCGGTGCGCCCGAATGTCCCTCAAAAGCCGGTCGTCGCGCCCCCCGATGCCTCATCGATACGCGTACAAGCCAAACCGGAGGCTAATAAAGACAAGCCCAGCGTGGCTACTGCTTCCACTGCGCCTGTGGCTTCGCCACGTCCGTCGGCTCCGGTCGTGGCGCGCGAGACGCCACCCACGGTCGCGCCACCCAAGCCCGTGGCGCGCGTTGAACAACCTATTTCCGCCGTTCCTACGCACAGTGCTGCCACAGCGGATGGCGCTGAACGTAGCAAGGGAGCCGTTGCGCCTGTAGTTAAAGCGCCAGTGGTGGTCGCTCCACCTCCGGCGGCCAGCGTAACGGCCCCGCCCATCGCCGCTGCGCGCAAGTCCGCAGCGCCTAAGACAACTGCCGTCGTGTCATCGACGGCTGAAGGTGGCGAAGAAGAAGATGATATTCCAGTGTTGACGATGGAAGATCATGCGTTTCCGAGGTCGCTGCCTTCAAAAAATAGCGCGGTTACCGAAGTCAAGGCGGCGCCAGCCAAAAAGCCTGCGGATTTAGTAGCCAAGACACCTAGTACACCTGAGGCCAAAATAACGCCAAAACCGGCATCTGAAAATCCGCAACCATCCATGCCGGACCGGGATAAAATTGCGGCACAGGCCAACGTCGCCACGCATGCCGCAGAACCAGCGGCTAAGCAGCCTACACGTACCTTGGGGGGTGGGGCAACGGTAAATAAACCGGCCACTGGCGGTGGCGGGCGCATTTCTTTGGCTCCGGCCCCGAAACCCGCCGTGCAAACCACTCGCTTGCCTTCTCCGTTGCAGCGTTTATTATTGGTTGCCGAACAGGTGCAGGCAAATCCAGCGCCTACCGAGGCCATTGAATTGGTGGCTTCGGCGCTGTTAGAACCATTGCCTGAGTTATTACAATTTGCGTTATCGAAAGAGCCGTTGAACGAAGAATGGTCGGCGGCATTGACTAATCGCGCGCCGGGTGAAGTGCGGGAGTTGGCGCGCCACTTCATCAAGACGGTGATCTTGGCCCCGGCGAGCGATTTGTACCAAGTGCTGTGTTTGACTCACGAGGCGACGGATGAACAAATTCAGGCCAATTACCGCACCTTGTTCAAATTATTGCAAGCCGGGCCGGGCAATGAGGTACATCCTGCGGCGGCAGCGCGTTTGAATCACGCCTACCAGGTATTGCGCGATCCCGCACGCCGCTTGGCGTATGAAATTTCGCCACATGCGGTTGAACCTGAACCGGCGGCGCTCGAGGCCCCGATTAGCGCTGTCGCGGAGGCCAAGCCCTTCTCAGCGGTAGACGCTGTAGCAGTTGAGCTAGAGTCTAACAAAGGGGTAGAGCGCGCCGCCGAGAGCGATGAACATGAGGAAGAAGACGAAGAAGTCGCGTCTGAAACGCATTGGTTGTTGCCCCGCCCAACGGTTCTGATCGGCGTAGGTGTGATGATTGCGGCGGTCTTCGCAATCCTTATTTGGCAGCTCACGCGCGTGACACCGCCTCCCGCAGAAGAGGCAGCGGTTGCATCGGCCAGTACACCGCCGCCTCGCGTTAGTGTACCCAGCCCCGCCGAGACCAAACCCGCCATCGCAAAAGAGACTGCGAGCTTGGGTGGTGGCGTCGCTGCGCCGGTGACACATGCGGATTTGCAGATTTTGGTTAAGAAGCTGACCTCTTATTATGAACGCGGCAATATCGATAATTTCGCGACCTTGTTTGATGTCAATGTCAAAACGGAAGATGGCTCAGGCGTTGCCGGTATACGCAGCGACTACCAACAATTGTTCAAAGATACGCGGCGGCGTACGCTGGATATTCTCAATTTGCGTTGGCAGTTTAGTGGGCCGACGGCCAAAGGCAACGGTGATTTCCGGGTCACGATAGTAAAAAATGAAGGAAATGAACAAGTGGTGAGTGGCAAGATAAGTTTACAGGTGGCCAAAATGGGTGAACAAGCCTATATTACCGGCATGGATTATAAATACGAGTCTAACGCGCAGTGATAATGGTGTCGCTACTTAACACTATGCGCATCTGCATAAGCGTAGTACCCAGCCTGGCGTGGGTATGGGGGGGCGGTGCGCGCGCCGAAAGCATCGATCCCGTGGCGGTCTTAACGCAAATCCACGGGGTCGTGGCAGTCAGTAAAGGGCAGGCCTTTATACAGGCGCACAAAGTTATGTTGTTAGGTCCGGGCGATAGCGTTTTGGCGCTCGATGGGGGTGAGGCCACGGTGCTTTACTCGGGTGGTTGTAGCGAACATATTTCCTCCAATATGATGCTGACGCTTGGTCAAGACGGGCAGTGCAGGGAAGATGCGGAGGCGGTGGAAGTCGGCCCCTTGTATGCCTCTGCGCTGGGCGCAGTTCCTGATACGCCTCGCAAGCCTGGAAAAAATCACAAATCGGGTCAGCACAAATCATCCTCTGAGCGTGCTCGGCCGTCGGTATCGCATGGTGCTATTGGATCAGGGCAACCCAACAACTCGTCTAGCGAAAAGCGGGCCGAGTCGCCGGTGACTAAGGATGTGACGCCGACCGTGACGATGCCACCCTCGATTTCGCAGTTGCCAACGGCGACTAAGCCGACACCAGAATCTGCGGTGGCCAAAAATGTCGAGATGCCAGCGGTGACGCCGCCGCCCAACGGCCCCGTGATGGTCGTGCCGGATGTGATACTCGATGAAGGGGAGAATTCGGCGAACGAAATGGCGGCCAAGGCGACGGCACCACGAACCACTACCAGCCCTGAAGCTACGCTGTCCCGACCTGCACCCACGGATGGGGTGGAGCGAGCACCGGCTAGCCAGGGCAGTATAGAAATTACTCAGGCATTGGCCGCATCCGCGAAAGACAGGGATAACAAAAAAGAGGTGAGCATGGACGAAAGGGAGCGCGCGCGGACCCCGGTTGCCGCGCCTATTGTGCCTGCGCCTATTGCTGAAAAGCCAGCGGCAGGGGCCGCTGGGGTGACTACTACTCCAGCCACCCCAGCGGCCCCTGCCGCCTCCAAAGAGACTGCGGAGTCCAAGGCCGCCAAGCGTTGGCGTTTAGGGGCCGAGGAAGAAGAGCTCGATGGCCCCCGCATGGTCACGGGTGGGGAATAAGCCCCCGCAGCGATTCTGCAAGGGGTTAGTCTTGTGCCAACATCTTCAGGCGATACAAACTCTCTAAGGCCTCCCGACTCCGGCGCAAAACGTGACTAAGTGATTGATTTAATTAAAAACGCGCAGTTGGGCTAGGCACTACATTCAGCCCCTTTTGACTAAGAATTGATCAAACTGCGAGGGCTAATCGAAGCGATAAGGCGTGTCGTGGTAGCTCATGCCCATCAGCTTATAGAGCTTGGCGGCATGCGCCCCTGCGTTCGACGGCATCGCGTAACGATGACCGGTCTTGCGATGTTTTAAGACGCTGATTTGCACATGCACCAGTTCGCGCCGTATCACTTCCGGCGACAGCCGTTGGTATTGCAGCGCCGTGCGGTAGGTGAGATGGCGCACACACACTAACGCCGCAAAACAAATCGCCAGATGCGCTTTGATGCGCGCGGCCTTCCAGTGAAAGATCGGGCGTATTTTTAAATCGTGTTTGGAAACGTGACGGTTGCGCCGGTGATATCCAACACATCCAGTAGCTGAGGAATCGCTGTA
>CAKKRP010000129.1 GCA_919902765.1 Gammaproteobacteria bacterium
TGGCTTTTTTGATTTCGTGGTAGGTCGGGCCGAAGATCAACATTGCTTCATAGAGTGTCAAATTGTGATCCGCAGGGACACCCTCATTCGCCATCGTCACTTCCACCCCTGCTGCGGTGACACGCGGCGACAACCCATAGGGTTCTCGATAACAATCATGATTGCCTGAAACAACTACGATAGGCTTTCCATATTGACTACTAAAATTCGTGACCATTTCATAGAAGGCGATAAAATCGACAAATTTTTCATAACGCGTCTCAAAATCATCCGTCAACGCCACACGATCCCATATTTCTTTTGGGCGCAGATCCTTGTTAACCAAATCGGAGGGCAGGTAAACGTTGCGGATATAATCAATAAGATCACCGGTAAAACAGACGATATCTACATTTGTGTCGGTGCCAGCCGCAGTTAGCAAGTCTGCAATATGTTTTCCGGTCACCACGATCTTGTCGCCGAGATAGGGGGAAATGTCTAAATCCATTTCCTTTTTTTCGCCCGCGACCACTTGCTCATAATCGATAACACGCGCCTTACTGAGCGACAGCATTTGCTGGCGCAACGAAACATGCAGATCGGTAATATGAAATAAATTTAGAAACTTCGGCGATTTATAATAATACGCCGGATGGTGCGCTTGTACCGGCATTTTTTTTTCGAACATGATAGGCGAACGACGTGCGCCGCCGCCGCTCAGCGCGTAAATCTGGCCGTTTTTCGGCCCCGCCCACATTGCACTGTACAACTTTCTCGCGGCTTTTATAATTATCTCATCCGCAATTGCGGACGGTATCACCCATTCACCCCGCTTATCCTTCACCTCCTTGTTCATCTGGTATGTTGCATTTTGCTCGGCAGAATCCTGAATCAGGGCCACGGGCTTCAACTTACTTGAAAACCAAAATAGATTATTTATTTTTTTCTCACCTAACCAATTCTTCGCGGACGGAATCGTCACTGAATATAGGGTATCAAAACCATCATCGGTATATGCTTCTATCGCCCAATTGCTCAGCATCCCAAAAAATATATGGCCAGTCTCATATATAGTATTTTCATCGCCAATAATCTTAGATTCCGATATTTTAATTTTCTTTGACGCTTCTTCCGGCTTAAACAACGGCGAAAATTTGAATGAACGCGCCCAATTTATCCCTCTCCCCATTTTCAATTGCCAATTGATGGCGTCTACGTCTAACGGTTGATCTTTACGCCCCAATAACAATATTTCAATGTTGCCCTCGTCGCAGGTGATAAGCGGCGTCATAAGGGTGGGGAATAGAATAATCGCCGGCTTCAGGCATATCGCCTGATATGACGCGCCGGTTGTAATCTCGAAACTCAACTCAGTCATGATAGATACCTATTGTCCCTGCAATTAAACCACACTATTTTTTTGTGTCCGGTAACGTCATTTTGAATTCGCCACGCCCTGGCGCAACATCTTTCAGAATCATCACCTGCCGCCCATCCGGCGCGACCGCATTTTCTTTATCGTCCGCCGTGATAATTTCATATTTCACATCCTTAATCGGATTGACGATACGAATTTTTATCTCATCAATAAATTCCATCAAATTAGATTTAACTGGACTTGGTGGCTCAGATACACAGAAAAAATAACTAGGCTTAGAATAAGATTCCCCGTGTTTTTTTAGCTCTTTATTGGTGGCAAGTAGGGCGGTGCTGGCTTTGAATGTAAACTCCCAGCCCGCTTGGAACTTACCCTCGCTCAACGCAACGGGAATACGCGCAACAGGGATATGCGCACCCATCTCCGAAAAACGGTAGACGGTAAGCGTAGCGTTCGTACTTTTATACCCGATAATGCACCCTGATAATGTAACTTTTTCCTTACGCCGCACCTGCGTACGGTCCCATTTTAAAGAAGAGACTGTAATGGCAGGCAAGACCGTCAAGGGTAGAGCATTTTTTTTAGACTGATGTTTGGGCAGTTCTGCGGTCAGCGAAATCGGGGATTGGGCGCTCTCCGGCAGGCTCGTTTTGCCAAAATATTTGCCGCCGTAGACCTGCCCCTTCTCTTTTAAGATCACCTTACCTTTAGCATCTTTAGCTAAGAGGGTAATTTCGGCACCATTACCCACTAGCGCAGTGACGACTTCGTAGTTGACGCTATCTTTTGCATGCACTATCGAGCGCGCCCACCGCACAAAAACGATTTCAGATTTCTGTTTGAACGTGCCTGTCGCGTTGGTTTGCTGTGTATTTGGCATTTCCCGCCTACCCTATCGGTTCAAAACTATACATTTTCCGAACAACAGCTTTACCTATCATCTCGTAACTGTCCATGGTAAATTGCCCTGCCAATGAATAGCCTTTTTGCTTTGCAACGATAAATATGTTGTGATAAAGCACTACCGCATTTTGCACAGGCGTCCATCGAAAAACTAATTCAAACGCCCTGGTTCCGTTTTCCAAGGTGATTTCTTTTTGTTTTAATTCCAAGTACCCCTGCAATGTTTCACGCAACGCACTAATTTTTAATTGTGAAAACTGCTCTAATGACTGATTTTCCAATGCGTGGTCTATGGTCAAAGTTATCGCGTGTTGCAGACCATCCAGCTCCGGCCCGACAAACCGGTAAATACTTTGGTCTTGCCACCCTTCGGGCACGGTCATTTTAAATTTATTATCGACGATAATTTTTTCTACCGACATGCATCGCCCCACCGCTCATCACAAAATAACAATCAAATAAAGAACACATGCAACAAACGCGAACTATAGATAACGCGCCTTTTATCCCCTAAGCAATCGATTCACCACGATTTTCGCGGGCGACAGATTCTCTTCCCTGGCCTTGCCAGTGCCACCCGTTTTTCCTCTACGCACGTCCCCCGCAGGAGTCAACAATTCGTATTCTGCATTTGCAATCGACTTGCCCTGTTCATTTTTAAATTCTATATCCACCCAGTCACGGATACGCACCGGCCCGGACCGCGCCTTGTCCGTGCCGACGGACACCGTAAAATAAAAATCCGGAGCAATTGCAAGAGGCATCAAATCGGCACCGCTGGCGTGTGCCAACGCCCATGTAGTACTGATTTTTTTTCCTTTGATAATTTCTTGTATGCTTTTAATCACATAGTCCGGACCTTCAATATCCGTCACCCATATGTCGATGCGCGCCGCGAGCCCCTCGGCTAAACCAAATGTTTCTGTCTCTAACGTGAGTTTTTCATCTGCCTTCGCGGTGTCTTTAGACCAATGCGGATTTTTCAGCCCATAGAGTTCCGCTTGAGTTTTTCCTTCATCCGCCAAACCGCCTTTGTAGATACGTCCATCCAAGCTTAACGAGCTGTGATGCTTAGCGCCAGCGACATCTTTATATAGATATTTAACGCCCGCTAACGGCAGATTATTGGAATCGACAAACTTGTATTCCACCCAATGTTTGCCCAATATTTTTTGACCTGGCGTTCCGGTAAGCACCGGGGCGGATGCCGCAGATCCCCCTTGGCCCGCACCGCCACCCGCGCCGCCGCCACTGCCCGGCCCCTCACCGATCAACACCGTCGGGCACCCGCCGACAATCGTATCCGGTGGCCCCATGCACATCGCCATATCGCCCATGCGCGCCGCAGGCATACCGCCGATCAATACCAACGGGCTGCCCAACATGACGGCGCCGCCGACATGCGGCGGTGGCGGCGTGCCCGGATTCAACATCGGGCACATGTGCATATCGCCCATGCGCGCAGCGGGTTGACCGCCAATTAAAACCGTAGGACAGCCCACAGTGATAACCCCCCCGTGCGCGGTAGAATCTCCCATACGTGCCGCTGGTTTGCCCATACTTGCGCTCCTAATTGATCATGACCGGTGTGCCCTTAATCGTATTCGGGCCTTGCGATTCGACCGTGACCAAGGCGCCTTTCACCTGTTGATTGAGCCCCGCCTCGGAGGTGATATTTAGGCCTTTTAATTTTAATTCCATTTGCGCCTCGATATTGATGTTCATGCCTTTCAAATCTATATTTCCGGCGCTGGCGCTGATTTCGATCGCGCCGCTGTCGGTGCCGATTTGAATTTTTCCGCCGTTGATGTCGATCTTGACACGGTGCATGCCATTGCTGTCTTCTAAATTAATCATGCCTTTATCGTCATCGACAATGACTTGGTGGCCTCTCGACGTTTTCATGCCGATATTTTTTTTATCATCATCGAGCACGAAGGTATGACCGCTGGTGGTGGTCAATTCCACGCGTTTATTTTTGTCGTCGAAGGTCATGACGTGACCATTTTTGGTCTTGACCTGCATTTGCTCTTCTTTATCATTGAGCGTGATCGAATAACCATCCGTCGTGCTAACCGCGATTTGTTTGTTTTTATCGTCTAATCTGATCTTGTGCCCGTTGGTGGTGGTCACTTCGATAAACTGCTCTTTGTCGTCCATTTTGATGTGATTATTATCGCGCGTTTCCAGCGTAAAATGCTGCAATTCTTCGTCTTGCGTCAGTTTGTGGCCATAGGCGTTGGTCAAATGCACGCGCGTTTTATCCTTGGTGTCGTCCATCATCAGTTCGTTAGACGTTGTCCCGCCTGGTGTGGTGTCGCTGCGTATGGCGCTTTTATTTTTTTCTTTTGGCAAAGGATACGGAGGAAAATTGTCTCCATTGTAAACCCGGCCTGTAATGAGGGGGCGATCAGGATCGCCGTCCACAAAACTGACGATCACTTCCTGCCCGATGCGCGGAATAAATATCGCGCCCCAACCGGGACCCGCCCACAGTTGCGATACACGCACCCAACATGAACTTTTTTCATCGCTAGTGCCTACGCGATCCCAGTGGAACTGTACTTTGACGCGGCCGTACTCGTCAGTATATATTTCCTCGCCCTTGGGGCCGACGACGACGGCGGTTTGGACGCCTTCAATGGTCGGTCGTCGCGCCAAATCAAAACCCACCGCAGGCGGCCGGAAAGTGACTTTACTAGGAATACATACAAACGAATTTGAATACACAAATTCGCCACTCCCGCTTTCTTCCAACACCTGCGGCTGCGTGACCGTATCTTTCACAGACAATATAAGATATTCCCCCGAAAAACGCAGATGCCCGGTGAGTTTAAAAATATAACCGGGGGCCAAACGCATATCGTCACCACCACCGGAACAAGTGATTTTTTGATATTTTATGCGATCATGCAGCAACGCCGCGTAACGTGAGCCTTCTTCAAAGGTGCTATACCCACCTGGATATATATACATATCATAAACCGGGCGTTCGCCATCTTTTTTTGTTGCGCTCAAATCTTGAGCGGGCCTTTCGTAATTGTAGTCGCGTAAGGTAATATTGACTCCATGAATATTTTCGGCGTATCGAAATGATTTTATTCCGCTTTCCTTATGGCCGACCCGCCCTCCCGAGTAAAACGGTATCGATGAATTGACCGGTAGATTTTTATGGGCCATAGCGTCGTCAACAAATATCAATGTCTGATGTGATTCAGCATGTTCGAAGTAATAATAAATACCCTCTTCTTCCAACAACCGCGAAATAAAATTAAGATCCGACTCATTATACTGGACACAATAGTCTCGCTCTTTAAATTTCCCATTGAGATCAAACGAAAACTGGTCACTCAATATTCCCGCCTTTTTTAACACTTCGCCAATGATGTCTGGAACCTTTTTGTTTTGAAATATTCTGCTGTCATAGCGAGATGCCAACAACTGCAATGGCGGGTTGATAGAAATCGAATAGTGGGTAAATCGCCCTTCCGAAGTACCTTGCTGTATCGAGGTCACTATCCCAACGACACGCCTCTCAACGTCGCCATTGGCGTTCATATAAGTAAGGATTGCATCTTTGGCGATAACCGAAGAAAAATCCAACGTATCATTCAAGCTTACCGCTATTACCGAAGATGAGAACGGTCGAGAAACTCCTTCAGAAGTTTCTGCATGGATAACTCGAAACAGTTTAGCATCGCCATCTACCGTCAACGTCAACCTTGCAGCGTTCGTCGTAATGCTTTCCATCGTTCCCATAGGTCACCTGTATCGCATGTTTAAGGGCATAAAATTACACTTCGACTTCAATAATTTCGCACAACCGATGAGGAACGGACTCCAGCGCTCGTAAGATCATCACGGTTATCGCTGGGATCCGGCTTCGTCTCGGCCCGGCCTAAGGCGCTGATGATAAAAACACGCGATATTGAGTAACGCTCTTTACGCGGTCAGTTTATTAACTCGTGCTAAAGTGTAAAAATATCTTGTGTCACTGACCTGCACGAACGATCCATTAATAAATGAACCCCTCTCGAATATTGTTGATAAGCGCCAAGGGCCGCCTATCGCGCCGTGAGACATGACGAGTTGTGCGGCGCTGCGCCAGCTAATTTTACGCTTAACTGTTGCATAATTCATGTATTGATGCGCGAGTCCCGTCACTTCGAAAATGCCATTGGCGGAATCCGGTATGCCGGATCGTGGTGCATAGGAGGCCGCGCGGGCGCGCCCAGCTTATATTCTGCAACTGCCATCCTATCCTCCTAAATCCTCGGCACCCACACAACTTATACTTAATACGGCACGCGCAATTGCGTTCTTAATCTAACGTAAAAAACATCGCCCGCCGACAACAGCGGCGAGCGAACACGGGTCCCTCAGTTATTATAGTTATTCCCTGGCCGTACGCCAATCGTCATTCGCTTCCGTGCCGGCCACTTCGTGG
>CAKKRP010000130.1 GCA_919902765.1 Gammaproteobacteria bacterium
GCTGCTAGCAAACAACCCATCTAAGCGCTAGTACGGGCTAGATTGGACGGTTACGGGGAAAGCGCGGTAGGTTGGGCTGACAAAGGAAGCCCAACATGATTGGCGAAAGGTTGCTGGGGTATTGAATCGCAGATGACGGCGTCAAACGAGATTGGTAATAAATGTGTTGGGTGCGGCGCACGTATTGGCGATGTTGGGCTTAGCGAACAACGCTCAGCCCAACCTACGCGCTGGGCGCGTGATCACTGTCATTTCGGGGGTCAAATGATTTCCGAGTTTGACGCGCGCCAGGTGCGAAAGATGAAACTTCAACTTGCCGCGTTCCGACGTGGCGAGTTGAGCCTTAGCGGTTTCATCGGTGACATGGATTTTTTGTTGAATGCCGTCGAAGACATTCCGCTAGATTGGAAGCAGCGAGTTCACTAGTTCGTTGCCACGTTGGAAGAGGTCTATGCCATAGGGCTTGATCTAGGCCACACGGCGGTCGATGAACAGGGGGAAGGCTTCGTCGCTGAAGCGACAGAAGGAATTCAACGTTGTCTCGGAGAGATCATAATTCCAGAGCCGCCAGAAGATTGCTGATTTACTTCTTCCTCAAAAACTCATCCGTCTCGACGCCCGCCTGTTTGAGAATGGCCCGGAGCGTACCTTCCGGCATATCCCCGGGATGATTGGGAATGGTCGTATAACAATGGGTGTGCGGGTTGAACCAGATTTCATGACTACCCGCCGCCTGGCGGTCAAACTCAAAGCCCAACTGTTTTAACCGCTTGACGATCTCGCGGTAACGAAAGCCTGCCAACCGTCCCACACACCGCCCCTTATACTACCAATGGGTAATCGAAGGAGTCCCCGGCCTCTTTGAGATGGATGGCACCTTGGCGCTCGGCCTGCGCCTCCAATAACTTCTTCGCCACATCGCGGGCGATCTCCAACGTCTCAGTGACGGTGCGCCCTTGGGCCACCAACCCCGGAATATCGTCCGACGTCGCCAGGTAGAGGCCTTCCGGCAGGTGTTCTATGTGTAGATTGACGATCTGTTCCATACGTTAACCCTCTGTGTGTGACCTTGTTGCCGGTGCCTGATTCCCTGTTTGGCGATCTCTTTTTCAACCGCCGCCATGAGCCGCTTTCGCCGTGTCCTTTGTAGCGGACTGGCTCTGCGAACGCTGCACCATGCGTTTGGCCTGATGCTTCAGAATTAAGCCTTCCAAGACCTCCAGCGCCGTTTTCCGGTCTTCAGTACTTAGTCACTGCTGAGTTTGAGCTCAATCGCTAATATGCTTTTTACTACATCGTTATCGAAGCCCCGCTTTGCGGGGCTTTATCACTTCACCCCTTCGATCAACGCAATATCCTTGCGCAGCAGATCGTTGACCATGTCGTTGACCGCCACGCCCTTCATCTTGGCCTTGGCGGCGAGGTAATCGAGCACATCGGCGTCGAGATAGACGGGTAGGTTCAACGTGGCGTTGGGCCGGTAAAACTTGCCGCGCGTGCCCTTGGAAAAATCGTAATCTTCTTTCATCAGTTTTCCTCGTATTGGCGTTGCTCATGTTTAGTAGCCGGGCGGGCCGAGATGATCCGCACCGTGGCGCTGTCCTCGTGTTCCGCGAAGGTATGGGCCACCACGAGCAGCGTCCCGTTCTTCGCTTTGCCCAGGGTTATCCAGCGTTCCTCGGTCTCGCTGTGTTCATCATCGAAGACCGCGATATGTAGCGCGTCCAGAAACACCTCGGCGGCCTGCTCGAAACTGACCCCGTGCTTCGTGATGTTGGTCTTGGCCTTGCGCGGGTCCCACTCGAAATTATATTGCATTTTAGCCCTTAGCCGCCTGGCCCATGACCTTGGTCATCTGCGTTTTTTTCACTAGCCCATCCATCACCAGAACCAAGGCCTTTTGGTCTTCGTCAGACAGGTTATCGACCTCCTGACACAGCCGGTGCAGCTCGTAGTTACGGATTTTGACCTCGCCGGAAGGCTCTTTGCGGCCCGCTAACTCATCAAGACTGATCTGCAAGATGTCCGCAATTTTGATCAAGGTATCCAGGTGCGGCACATTGTCGGCGGTCTCCCAGCGGTTATAGGCACGGGGATTGATCCCTAGCAGCTCGGCCAGGCGGGCTTGGGTGATATTGCGCGCTTGGCGCAGCAGGCGAAGGCGTTCCGCGAAAGCAGCCATATCCAAATGCTCATACCAGTAGTGGATTGGCCTCATTGTAACCACCTTATTGAAGCTGACCTGTTGAAAAACTACAAACATGTGAAGTATAGTAACCACAACAATGTCTATTGACAAGGTTTTTGGAGGGCGGGGCATGGCAAGGTTTAGTGAAGTGACGATCAACCGGATCAAAACGGAAGTCTCCCTGCTGCGCCTGGTCGAGAGCCAGGGCTATGCACCGAAGAGCAGGGCAAGAACTGGGCGATCTGCTGCCCGTTCCACGAGAACGACGACACGCCTTCGCTGATCATCAGCCCGCAGTCTAACCTGTTCCACTGCTTCGGCTGTTCGGCGGCGGGATCGGTGATCGACTGGGTGATGAAGACGCGGGGTGTCTTGTTCCGCTTCGCATGCGAAACATTGCAGAACGACGCAGGTCTGGTGGCCGAATCTGGCCCGGCACCGGTGACCGGTGCGCTGCCTCCTGGCGCACCGGCATACCGCCCATCCGTGGGCATAAAGAAAAACACCACCACCAAATTGGCCGCTCCCCTCCCTTAGCCGCCAATGCCGACCATCAAACCGCGCTGCGCCAGGTGATCGACTATTACCACCAGACGTTGAAGCAATCGCCGGAAGCACTGGCCTATCTGGAAAGCCGGGGGCTGAAAAATACCGAACTGATCGACACCTTCAAGCTCGGTTACCCGATACCTTGTATGCGAAATAATACATATAGGCGAGCGCGAAAACTGATGGGACGATTAATATCTGCTATTGGCGATTTACTGCCACGAGCAGCATCGCGAAAAGGTCAGCATTAAACGGGTGGGAGAACTGCGCTTCAAGATAAAAAACGAGGCCGGGTTGTCCCGCCTGTTGGCACCGGATCCCGATCACGCCAGACCACCGCTCGATGGCCTTTCATCTGCGTCTTCTTAACCGGACAGTGCTGATCATGAACCAAAGTTTTTAATGGGACAGCCCTGTAGCGCGGCACGGTTTGTTGGTAAAAAGCGACGATTGTAGGGTAGGCGCGCATGCTAGATAATAGCGCGCCAGTTAAACAAAAGTTAGAGGAGTAGATATGCAGGCGCGACGCGTAGTAGGCATGGCGATGTTGTTGGCGGTGGCGGCACCGTCGTTTGGCGCGGTGTCGGCCGGGATGGTCGCAGGTGATCCTACGGGCTTGTCCATCAAGAGTTGGCAAGGTCGGCACGCGTTGGATTTTGGTGTGGGTTGGTACAGCAGCCGGTACTATTATTATTATGACGCCCGGCCGTATTACGGGCGTGGCACGGAATTGTACGTCACCGCAGATTATGTCACGCACAACTACAATGTTTTCCACGTTAACCAGGCCAAACTACCGGTATATTACGGGGCCGGCGTGGCACTGTGGACGAGTTTCGGCGGCGCTGGGATACGGGTGCCGGTGGGCGTGGATTTGATATTGGCGCGCGTGCCCATTGATATATTTGCCGAGATAGCGCCGACGATGGTCCTGGCAGTAGGGACTTATTTTCATATCGGTACGGCCGTAGGGGTGCGTTATCGGTTTGATTAACACACAATTTTTCCTCGAACATTCTACCCACGGCGACGCTTCTAGGTTAAGATAGGAAACTTTGGCCGAACATCGGCAGCAACGTGTATTTCTCAATATGCAACAAGAACTTAATGCCCTGATAACGGGGTTGCACGAGGCCTTGGCCGGGGCCTCCGATCTGACCAAATTGGAAGATGTGCGGGTGCATTACCTGGGCAAAAAAGGTGTGCTCACGGAGATGCTCAAGTCGCTAGGCACATTAGCGCCGGAATTGCGCCGCGACGCCGGGCAGGCCATAAATGTTGCCAAGGAAGCCGCAGTCACCGCCATAGACGCGCGTAAACAAGCGTTAGAGGCGGCGGCCCTGGTTCACCAATTGGCGGCACAGGCCTTAGATGTGACCCTGCCAGGGCGGGGTCAGCAAACGGGTGGTTTGCATCCCATTACGCGTACGATCGAGCGCATAGAGGCCTTGTTTTCGCAAATGGGCTTCGCCTCGCAAAGCGGGCCGGAAATCGAAGACGATTATCACAACTTCGAGGCGCTTAATATTCCCGCCAATCATCCCGCGCGCGCGATGCAAGATACGTTTTATTTTGGCGACGGCCGCGTCTTGCGTTCGCAAACGTCCTCGGTGCAGATTCGCGTGATGGAGCAAGGCAAACCGCCGTTTCGCATCATCTCGGCCGGGCGCGTGTATCGCAACGAATACGATTTAACGCACACGCCGATGTTTCACCAAGTCGAAGGCTTGATGGTCGATAGCGATGTCAGCTTTGCGCATCTCAAGGGTACGCTGGCGGAGTTTTTTCGCTTATTTTTCGAGCGCGATACATTGGATTTGCGATTACGTCCGTCGTATTTTCCGTTCACCGAACCTTCGGCGGAGATGGATATACAATGCGTATCTTGCGGCGGTAAGGGCTGCCGTGTGTGCAAACACAGCGGTTGGCTGGAGGTCGGCGGGTGCGGCATGGTCCACCCCAATGTGTTGCGCGCCGTCGGCGTAGACGCCGAACAATACACAGGGTTTGCCTTCGGCATGGGTGTCGATAGGCTGGCCATGCTGCGTTACGGTATCGACGATTTGCGCATGATGTTTGAAAACGATTTGCGTTTTCTTAAACAGTTTGTATAGAACGACAGGTTAAGACATGAAATTCAGCGAACAGTGGTTGCGTGAATGGGTGCAAGCGCCTGCGGATGCCAAACAATTGGCAGAGCGTCTTACCATGGCGGGATTGGAAGTCGATGCAGTCACGCGTGTTGCACCGCTATTGCAAGCAGTGGTAGTGGGGGAGGTATTATCGCTCGCTAAACACCCGGAGGCCGATAAATTACAAATTGCGAGTGTTGCGGCCGGACCGGCGACGCCATTGCAAATCGTTTGCGGTGCCGCCAATGTGCGCGTCGGGATGAAGGTGCCGGTGGCCTTGATCGGGGCGCAATTACCGGGTGGAATGGCGATTAAACGCGCCAAATTACGTGGTGTGGAATCCTCAGGCATGTTGTGTTCCGCCACAGAATTGGGTATAGCGGAAACCGCATCCGGCCTGCTTGAGTTGCCGGACGATGCGCCGGTGGGGCGCGCTGTTTATGATTATTTGCATCTTGATGACACCTTGCTCGACATTGATTTTACGCCCAATCGCGGCGATTGCTTGAGCGTCGCGGGCTTGGCGCGCGAAATTGGCGCACTCTATCGCGTGGCCGTGGCGGGGCCCAAGATCGCGCCGGTAGCGCCACACATAGACCAACGCATCAAGGTGACGTTGGCGGCGCCAGCGGATTGTCCGCGTTATGTGGGCCGCGTAATACGCGCCGTCAACAATCGAGCGGCGACGCCGTTATGGTTAAAAGAGCGGTTGCGTCGCGCCGGCATACGCGCAATCAACCCAGTCGTGGACGTGACCAATTATGTCTTGTTAGAGCTGGGTCAGCCCATGCATGGATTCGATTTACCAACCTTGCAGGGTGGTATCCAAGTGCGGCGAGCGCACACCGCAGAAGTGTTAACGCTCTTGGACGGCAAAGAAGTTACGCTGTCCGACGATTTGTTGGTGATCGCGGACGACCAGCGTCCATTAGCGCTGGCGGGAATAATGGGTGGCGCGCATACGGGCGTCACCTCAGACACCACGACGGTCTTGTTGGAAAGCGCATTTTTTGCGCCCGATGCCATACGTGGCAAAGGTCGCCGCTATAATTTGCAGACGGATTCCTCTTATCGTTTTGAACGTGGTGTGAGTCCGCAGTTGCAGCAGCAGGCCATGGAGCGTGCAACCCAATTGGTATTAGAGATTTGCGGTGGCCAGGCGGGTCCGGTGTGCGAGGCGGTCGCACCGGAGCATTTACCTAAATCCGCATCTATTTTATTACGGCGTGCGCGTAGCGCGCGTTTATTAGGCGCAAATTTGCCGGACAATGAAATTGCCGCCATTCTCAGCGGTCTGGGAATGCACGTACAATCCGATCCACAGGGCTGGCGTGTGGCTGCGCCGGCATGGCGGTTCGATATTGCCATAGAAGAGGATTTGATCGAAGAAATCGCACGGGTTTACGGTTACGCGCGCTTGCCCAGCCAATTGCCTGTTGGGACACTGGCCATGCAAGGGCGTTCCGAGACCGCCGTCGATGCGTCGGCGATGCGTCAACTCTTGGTGGGGCGTGGCTATTTCGAGGCCATCACCTATAGTTTTATAGATCCCCAAGCGCAGGCGTTGTTGGTGCCCGGGGTGGCAAGCTTGCGATTGGCCAATCCCATTTCTTCGGAAATGTCGGCGATGCGTTTGAGTCTATGGCCGGGCTTGTTGCATGCGCTCAAGCACAACCAGGATCGCCAACAGACGCGGGTGCGCTTGTTCGAGTGTGGTCCGCGCTTTGTCCCCGCAGGGTCAGGGTGGCGCGAGGAGTGGGTGCTGGCCGGGGTCGCGTGCGGTAGCGCCGTACCCGAGCAATGGGGCGTCACCGGGCGTTCGGTGCTAGACTTTTATGATGTGAAGGCCGATGTCGAGGCCATCCTGGCAAGCGCGCGCGTGCAAGCCCAAGTCAGCATCGGCGCTGACGGACATCCGGCGCTACATCCCGGGCAAAGTGCGAGTTTACGTCGCGCAGGGCACATTATCGGCTGGTTGGGCATGATACACCCGGCCGTAAGTGAGCGATTGGGGTTGGATTCAGGGGTAATATTGTTTGAGATCGCGTTGGAGGGTCTTCAACAAGGTGCTGTGCCACTGTGTAAAACACTATCAAGATTCCCGTCTATACGACGAGATATCGCATTAGTAGTAGAACAAACCGTCCACGGCGGACAAATTTGCGCACAAGCGCGTAGCGTGGCGGGGAAATTGCTAACGGATTTGCATATCTTTGATATCTATAGCGGTAAGGGCGTCGCGGCGCAGCATAAAAGCGTAGCCTTGGCGCTGACACTGCAAGATATCGAAAAAACGCTTACCGATGCCGAGGTCGAGGCGGTGGTGCAGCGGGTAGTGCAAAGTTTGAAAGATAGTTTCAACGCGACCTTGAGAGAGTGACCCTATGGCGCTAACTAAGGCGGAAATAGCCGAACGTCTGTTTGAAGAATTAGGCATCAATAAACGTGAGGCCAAGGAATTGGTAGACCAATTTTTTGATGAGATTCGCGCCAACCTAGAGGCGGGGATGGATGTCAAATTATCTGGTTTCGGCAACTTTATGTTGCGTGACAAAAATCAGCGGCCCGGTCGTAATCCAAAAACCGGTGAGGAAATTCCCATTACTGCCCGGCGCGTCGTCACTTTTCGGCCCGGTCAGAAACTAAAGGCACGTGTGGAGGCCTATGCCGGTGCGGAGCCTGAACAAGCGCGTGAAGATTTCACCTGAGCTGCCCGCGATCCCAACCAAGCGCTATTTCACTATTGGTGAAGTGAGCCAGCTTTGCGATGTCGCGCCGCATATTTTGCGGTATTGGGAGCAAGAGTTTCCGCCGCTTAAACCATCTAAACGGCGCGGTAATAGACGCTATTACCAACGTCAAGACGTGGTGCTGATACGCACGATCCGCAGCCTGCTGTATGAAGAGGGATACACCATCAGCGGGGCGCGTCAGCGTTTGGGGAGTGGTGGTATCAACGACCCCATAGAACGCGCCGTCAGCCTGCGTGATCTGCGCCGTGAGTTAGAACAAGTGTTGGACTTGCTCGATTAATCTTATTGCGGCAAAAATCTTCGTCGTTGTGCTTTTTTATGTCCGCGATTTCAGGTATCATGCCCGTCTTTCCAGAGAGACCCGGGGCGTAGCGCAGCCTGGTAGCGCACCTGAATGGGGTTCAGGTGGTCGGAGGTTCAAATCCTCTCGCCCCGACCAACTCTTAAGGGAACCGCCAACACCGCATCGCTGGGCGCGACTGGGCGGCCGATATGAAAGCCTTGCGCCAAATCGCATCCGAGATACCTCAGCACGCTTAGCGTTGCTTCGTCTTGTACGCCTTCCGCAACCACGCGTAGGCCCAGATTGTGCGCCAGGTCGATAATGGCGGGAACGATCGTGGCGTCGTCTTTATTCGTCACCAACTCTCTGATAAACGAACGATCAATCTTGATTTCTTGTACCGGTAAGCGCTTGAGATAGGTCAGCGACGAATAACCCGTACCAAAATCGTCTATCGCCACATTGACCTTGAGTTCGCGCAATAATTGCAGCGCCTGCAAGACATATTGCGGGTCATTCATCATGCTGCTTTCGGTGATTTCGAGTACCAGCGTGCCGGGTGCGACGGACCATTTTTGCAACAGTTTTTCGAGCTGTTCCGGAAATTCTTTGTCATGTAAATTGCGCATTGATAAATTGACCGATACGGTGACATCCATCCCTTCGTAGCGCCATTTTTTGAGTTGGGCCAATGCGCAATCCAGCACGCGATAACTAAACGCGCGCATCAGGCCCATTTGTTCCGCAATAGGTACAAAATGCTCCGGCGAGACATATCCGTATTTAGGATGCGGCCAACGCGCCAACGCCTCAAAGCCGCGCGTCTTGCGGGTGGACAATTCAATGATCGGTTGATAATGTAAAATTAGATCGTCATTTTCAATCGTGTGGCGTAAGTCGCCCATCAGGGCCAAGCGGCTGCGGCTGTGTATATTGATGCCTGATCGATAAACGCAATGTCCCGTTTTATTTTCTTTGGCTTGATACATTGCGATGTCGGCGTTTTTCATCAACGTGGCGACATCTTCGCCGCCTTCGGGATAACACGCGATGCCTAAGCTCGCGGCGATCATGACGCTGAGCCCCGCCACTGGAATCGGTTCTTGTATCAGCCTGCCAATCCGGGTGGCGATAATCGTCGCCTCGCTATCACTAATATTCGGCAAAATAATCGCAAATTCGTCGCCGCCCAAACGGCCTATGGTGTCGTTACGGTGCAAATGCACAGTCAGTCTACGGCCTACTTCCTTGAGCAATTCATCGCCCGCATCGTGGCCTAAGGTGTCATTGACCTCCTTGAATCGGTCGAGATCCATAATCATGACCGAAAACGGTACGTTGTCGTGTTGCGAAGTTTTGAGCGCGAAATCCAGACGATCGCCGATCAGGCTGCGATTGGGCAGTCCTGTCAGCGCATCGTATAAGGCGAGTTTTTCCAATTGCCTGTTGACGACTTCGATTGCGTGAGTGCGTTCCTCGACCCGCATCTCCAGCGTGCGATTGAGTTCTTGAAGTTCGACAATCGCCGCCACGCGTTCTTTGTCGCTATGCTGTAGATCGCTGACCATTTCGTTAAAGGATTGTGCGAGCAACCCTAGTTCGTCGCTGGAGGTGACGGGGATAACGGAAGACAAGTCGCCCTTTGCGACGCGTTGCGCACCGCTCATCAACAATGCGGTGGGGCGCAATACATGTCGGCGGAACACATAATAAGTGCCCAGGCTCAATAACGTAATCATTAGCGCGCCACCCAGTGCGTTCCACACGATGACGCGTAAGGTTTCCGCGTCCACGCGCTTGCGAGTGGCCCCGATCAAGACCTGTCCGATTTCTTCGCGACTAAAATTAACCGGTGCTTGCACGGCAACGATATCGGGTTGGGTTTGTATATTGCGAACGATTTTCAGCGTGTCGCGCGAGCCCACAGCTCGGATGGCCGTAGAAACATAAATATCTTGTGCGTTGAGATAGGAAGTCAGCGGTTCACCGCGCGAACCTATGATAACTGCATAAACGATATCGCGTTCACGACTGACCTCGCGAGCGTAAGTATGCAAGGTGCTAAAATCGTGTGAGAAAATACGGTCTGGGCTGACGGCGGAGACGAAGCGTGCTAGCGTTTCCGCCTTGCCGCGTAGATGGGCGATATGGGTTGACTGATAGGTGTAATATGAAAACCAGACCATGACCGCCATGGCGGCGGCGGTCAATCCCACTGAGACAAAGATAAATTTATTCGCAAGGCTATCGCGCCACAGATGCGGCGTAGGCGGGGGCGCAATCGACGGCGTTACGTTAGCGGTCAGAAGTCACCTGTTCTAAAATGGTACGCACAATATCGTAATCGCTATCTTTTGCCGGGATGATATTGGTCAAGGCGGCGGCATTGAGTATCGCCTCGCCATCGGGCGATTTTTTTATGCGCGTAAGCGCGTTGCGGATATTATTTTTTAATTGATTGGAAACGTTGGGGCTCACCGCCCAAGGTAAATGCGGGACGGAATCTCCGACGCCGATGAGTTTTAATTCATCTACCGCGAT
This sequence comes from Gammaproteobacteria bacterium, assembly GCA_919902765.1. Classification (GTDB taxonomy): domain Bacteria; phylum Pseudomonadota; class Gammaproteobacteria; order S012-40; family S012-40; genus CAKKRP01. The sequence continues at coordinate 10,447 of CAKKRP010000130.1, forward strand.
TTTATCCTGCAGCCAGGGCATCTCCAATAAGATGTCGCCGGTGCCGCCCGCATCCGCATGACGATAAAATACCGCTAACGGTACATTGGATGGCGTCACGGCGAACTCCTCTTTGTAGTCATGCGCTTTAAGCCCCGCTTTGCGCAACAAATGCGTAGGCAATATATACGCGCCAAAGGCCTCGCGGTCGCCGAAGATGATGGTGGTGCCGCGCAGATCCGTGAGGGTGTTGATGCTGGAGTCTTTGCGCACGACTATGGTGCTGCGAATAGTGGAGCGATTGGCCTCTTCGTTCATTGCCACCACGCTGTAGCCTTGCATTTTGCGCGCGCGAATATAATGCATTTGATTAAAGTGTACGATATCGTATCGTGTTGCGGCGACGGCTTTGGCAAATTCAGGAAACGAGGGTGACGTTTCAATTTTAACGGGTTGGCCCAACTCCTTCGCCAAATAGATTGCGAGCGGGTGAAACATTTCGACCATTTCGCTGGGGTTGCGACGTGGCAATACGCCCATGATGAGCGTATCTCCCGCGGCAGCGGGTAAAGCAGTGGCCAGCGCCGCCAAACCGCAGATGAAGGTGCGCAAAGAATTACGCAACACGGGCATCTCATATACCTCGATTGTCGTTGGTTGAATTGCCGCTTCCGAGGCCTAATTCTGATATATGCGCCCCGCGCAATGATGTCAAGAAAATTATGATTTTTTTGTGTGTAAAGGGTATGATCGTTAACGCAAGATTAAGTAGCCCTGAAATCAACGTTAATGATGTTAAAAAATCAGTCGATGGAACTCGTAAAATAGGTTGCCTTACCTTAAATTTTAATAATTCGGTCGAACGGCGCCGCGCTAGGGTTGGAGTTCTCGATTGGGGCTAATGGCCTTGGGTAACGGCCTTAATAAATGAACACGGTTTAATTCAGGGTTGACGGTTTTGTTTGATAAAGATTGTAAATAAAACGCCACGACATCGGTCGCATCCAAAGTACCGCCATGCTGGTCTTTCAAGACACGAATTTTTAACGCCGCTGCGCGGTTGATTTTGTTCGCATCGTCAACATACCAATATCCGGCCACAGTATACTCGCGCGGCGGATCGACGGATTCGCCGTTTATGCGCAGATTGCTGACCCGTAGGCCATATTCATTACCGGGGTCGAGATCATATGTCACGCCCGCGTAGGCGTTGACCCAGCCGCCGCCCCAGTAGCCGACCCAGCCGGAAAGAACGCTGTCTACGGACTTTTCAATCTGCCATCGGAGTTGATCGCCGGTTATTTCGCCACAGGCGATCTGCGGCCCAATCGGTATGTAGTGGTAGAGGTCTTCGAGCTTGATAGGACCGGGAGCGACATGTGTTCCATAGCGAAAGCCGCGAATCACGCCGATATCCGCACTACAACTTTGTTTAAATGCGTCGGCGAGAAAATCATGCGATGAACCTTCTATCGCAGCGGCCATGCCGCCTGAGTTGGAGAAATTCGCGCGCTGCAATGCGATGCGTGTGTGGCCTATGGTGGTGTCGATGGGTGTGCGCAACAAAGCGCCGTTAATTGGATTAACATGGGGCACAAACATATTGCCTTTTAGAAACGGTGCGCGTATCGCGGAAATTTTTTGCGCTACAACGGCGTTGGCGGGGTAGTCGCGCGTATTAATGAAATGCGGATTCCAGTGATATTTCGCCAATTTTTTATTTTTTATGGTGACGCGCAATTCACCTATTATGGCGCCGTCTTGGCCTTCTTCTACGAGTAGCGTGCCGGTTTTTGCGCGCATTATAGCGCGTGTTTCTTCATGCATGTCGGAAGACAATACGACATCCACGCCTTTGTTGCGTTCAACCATATCTAAATTCGCAGCCAGGCCGCGTTCGGAAATCAGCACCAAAAGATCGACTCTTTCTTGCTCACGCAATAGCTTGATGGCCTCACGTAATTCCTCTTCGCCGGGGCTCAAGAAAAATCCATCCGTGACACGAGTGCTGACGGCTTGCGGGCCGCGATCCGCTGTCAGCCCGAGAATGCCCACCTTGACGCCACCGACATTTTTTAGCAGATAGGGCGCTACGACACGCTGTCCGGCAAGTTGCGCATAAGGCGTTTCCGGATATTCATACGGGGTTACATAGTACAAATTTGCCGCTAAGGTCGGCCAGCGCGCGCGTGGGCGGTCTCCCGCGAACAATTCGCGAAAGCGCTCAGTGCCGTAGACAAAATCCCAATTACCCGGCACATAGGCGTCGATATGCCAATCGTTCAAGATGTCTATCATCGCATCGCCACGCGTAAATAAGGCCTCGGCGGAACCTTGTATGGTATCGCCGGTATTGATCAGCAAATGGTTGGGGTGTTGCGCGCGAATTTTTTCGATTTGCGCATAGACATAGGCCAGTCCACCCACCATGAGCCCGCGCGTAGGACTGCCTTCACGTAGGTCGGGACGTGGTATCAGATGCCCGTGTAAGTCGCCGATGTGTATCAGCGTCACCTCACCGTCACCCGCGTAACTTGTCATTGTGGGCAGCGCAATAGCTAACCCTATTCCCAGCGACATTAAGTTTATACGCATACTCTTCATGTTTTTTATGTATCGCCTAGCCTAGGGCCGGATGTAAACCCAACCTTGCGACGCCTTTTCGACAATTTCAGCGACTCCCGAGGGCACGTAACGCACTTCGCGCAACATGTCGGAAGGGCGTAATTTGGCTGCGCGTAAGGCGTTTTCGCAGGCGACGATGCGCACGCCGCTGTAAGTCGCTTCCTTTACCTTTTCGGCGATCGTCGTAGGCGTATAATATTTCAACGTCTGGATGCCACCGCCGAACACCACGATTTCGATCTCGATATTTTCCGGGCCAAACGCGTGCTGCGCGTTTTTCGCGTTATTGAGCGCCAAATTAAGCTTGTCCACGCTATCTTCACTGACTTGCAATAACAATTTGTAGTGAGGCGTTTCTGCGGCGGACAATCCGTTGGCGAAGAAAGCCAATAAAATAAATTCGACTAAAAATTTCCTCACTATAGTATCCACGATTATCCAGCCTTCGAATAAAAAATGTTATGTTCACCCACTGCGGCGCGCAGACCGCTGGCGGTCAGCATGGCGTCGAGATTGCGGTTGCGCAACCACATAATCATGCGCCCACCGTGATGGCGCCGGCGGCGCGCCTCGCGCGCTAGAAAATCCGCCGAGGTGCTGTCGAGATGTTCAATATGCTCACCCGAGATGACCAAATTTCCACGCCAGAGGTCTTGTTTCCCTAAGTCGCCAATGACGCGTTCTATAGCGGGTAGGGAACCGAAAAAGAGGCTACCGGAAATCTGCACTACGACGCCCTCGGTCGCATCGCCAGGCAGGTATTGACGCGCTTCGTCACCCACAAGAATTTCAATTTCAGGCTTGGATGTTGCGCGCAAATATCCGATGATGGAGAGCGCGATGCCTAGAAATACGCCTTGATCGAGTCCGCCGAATAAAGTGGTCAATGAGGTGAGCACAAATACCACGCGCGAATCGCCGCGCACACGTAAGATATGCATGATGTCGTCCGTTTTAACCAGTCCGGCGCCCACCAATATCAACACTCCCGCCATTACGGTGACGGGTAATTCGCGCACCAGGGGAGCGGCGAAGATGACGAGTGCGGCAAGTGCGAATGCGGAAACGATGGCCGCCAGGGGAGTGCGCGCCCCGCTGTCGATATTCGATGCGCTACGATTAAACGAGCCGCAACTGGGAAAACACGATAAAAAACTGCCCGCTAAATTGGATAGTCCCTGGCCGATGACTTCCTGATTCATATCTATCGCTTGTCCAGAACGCACCGCCATCGCGCGCGCAATCACTGCTGACTGCATCAGCCCTAAAAATGCCACCAAAAATGCGGCCGACAATAATCCTTCTTTCGCTTCGGAAAAATGTTGTACGCTAAAATCGGGTGCGGAAAATGGAAACGCCGATAGCGATAGCGTTCCCAGTTTGTCGAGTTCGGTCGTGGCGGAACCAAATAGGAGATCGAGAATAAACGCCAACAATGTGCCGACGGTGACGGAGATTATCAAATGCGGCCATTTCTTTTGATAGCGTTTCACTAACACGCCGGAAAGTATTGTCGCACATCCAACCACGAGTGCATAAGGATTCGCACTGTGAAAGTTGTATATAACCTGTAGAAACGCATCATCTATAGGCAGCCCGGCGCTCATAATCAAGCCGCCCATATTGCCGATTTGCTGCAATACGATAATGATGCCTACGCATGTCACCAACGCCACCATGACGGTGTGTGAAAAATAGTTGAATACGACTCCCAGTCGCAATATCCCAAACGCGAGTTGAATCAGCGCCGCGAGAAACGTCAAGGTAATCGCATACTGTACCCAATCCGCCGTTTGTGTGCTCGCGTAAGGCGCGAGAGAAAACGAGATTAAAATACACAACGCGGTGTTGGGGCCGGACATCGCATGCCACGACGAACCGAATAATGCGGCGACTATGACCGGAAAGATCGACGTATAAAGACCATATTCCGGCGGCATACCCGCCAAAATGGCCAACGCAATGGCTTGCGGCAAACTCAGTATGCCGGCGGTGACGCCCGCAATCATATCGGTGCGCAGGGTTTCACGATCAAGCATGCCACGCCACGCAAGAAAAGGAAACATCCTTTTTAGAATGGGGTGTTTCAATAGTGTCAAATACATCTACGGCGCGCCGGTGCGGGGTAGTAAAAAATCCAGGAGGTAACCTACGCGCGGATCTTTAGGACGGTCTTGTATCCAAATGTATGCGGCCACATCTAATGCGTCTTGATCGGCAATCGTGAAGCCTTGACCTAAGGGCATATTGGCTTTGATGTATTGTGCGGCGGTACGCACACGAAATATTCCCGCGCCCTTGTTGAACGAATCGCTGCCCCACAACGGCGGAAAGGTATATGTTGAGCCATCTGCGGATTTTTTACCGAGACCCTGATCGCCGTGACACATCGCGCAACGCGTGGCATAGACGATCTCGCCACGTTGCGGTGAAGGATCTTCCGTACGTTTTAATGCCGGTAATGAGCGGCCCGGCAACTCAACACCCACCGGTACTCCTCGCGACAACCAATGCGAATATGCGATTAGCGCCGCCATTTCCGGAGAGTCTATAGACGGTGGAATGCCATTTAAGCTATATCGAAAACAATCTTGGATGCGTTGTTCATAGGTCACGACCGAACGCGTTTTGTTGCGGAACATCGGATACATGCCGAAGGCCCCCCAAATCGGCATCGCATATGGCTTGCGGCCTTCCTGGAGGTGACAGGATTGGCAGGTGAGCGCATTGCCGACATAACGTTTGGCGTGTGTTTGGGTGTTTACAAAAATATCCCGTCCCATACGCACCATATCGCCATATTTATCGTTCGGAATATCCGCGACGCTCGGTGGCGCAAAATATTCGCCGGGGCTTGCGACATAGACCTCAGTCAATTTGGTCGGTAGGCTGAGTTGCGGATTGACCAGGGTGGGGCGCACTTCTAATGGGTCTAGCGTACCGCTCAGTTCTATGGAAAACGCCGCGTGAGAACCAAGGATTATCGTCAACAATGCAATAAATTTTAGGCGGTAGATCGATGTCACGGCGCATTTCCTTCACCTGCTGAAGATACCGACATATTGGCGAAATAGGCCGCCACGTTTATTTTATCGCCATCGGTCAATTGTTCCGCGATATTGCGCATTAGCGCCATGTGATCGTTATCGCGCGCGCCCGTTTGCCACAGGTTGAGTTGTTGAATGATATATTCCGGCGCTTGGCCCACGATGGGCGGAAATTGCGCGCCGACGCCTTGGCCATCGACGCCGTGGCACGAGGCGCATGCGGGGACACCGTATTCCGGTTTGCCGCGTAGCGCGAGATCTGCGCCACGTTCCAAGGTCTCAGGATCGCTGGGGAGGGCCACGAAATTATAGGATAAGGAGTTGAAATAGCGTGCAAGCTCATGCATTTCCTGCGTACTCAACGTTGCCGCCACGGCATTCATAACGTCGCGTTGGCGTACCCCAGGCGTCAATGTAGTGAGATCGACCTGCACTCTAGGTGTTTTATTATAGTCATGCGCGATAGGGTCGAGCGTGACCCCCATCTTGAGGGGATTGCGCGCGAAGTCTTGGAGTTGTTTTTCGATATATCCAATCGGCAGCCCTGCGAGCCTAGGCGCGCCCACCGCGCGAATACCTTCTCCGGAGGCGCCGTGACAGTTGACGCACGCAGGTTGGCCGCCTCGGCCGGTGTTCGCGATAAGCTGGCCCTTTTTTAAAACCGCTGTGTCGGCCGCATCGTTGTGGAAACGTATGTAGTAGGATGCGATGCCGAATGAGCTGGCACTAACCATAAGGATGATCGATAACGCCATTAGCGTCCGTTTACGTAGATAATCCATTAAACTTTCCCCCCACGGGTACTTTAGATCAACTTGCGACAAAAAGATTTTGACGGTTTATATAGCGCCATTTAGGCGACCGCCGAGTTTTAGAATTTCCAAGGCGAGTACGCTACGCAGCACTAATAATTTCGCGTCAATTGCCAATCTTTAATATCATGATTAATTTTATACCTTTTTAGCGGAAAGGTAAAGTCCAGGACTTATCTCCAAGATGACGTGCATTCGCCAAACCGGCGCGCTAACGGTAATGCGAGCAACACAGTATAAGCCTTTGTTTAAAGTAATAATATCAACTATTGATGTGGTCAATTCCGGGGCTACGCTCTAGAAACTGCGAACCAGTATGCGCAAATTAGCGTTGACTGGGGTGGGAAAACTTGATATACAAACAATCTAATGATTATTGGAATAACGAAAAGGTCAAAAATCTATGCACAATCGTCAAATCAAAGACCACCTATATGAGCAAGTGGCGCGTATAGGCAAGGTGTTGTCGAGCGCCAAGCGTTTAGAGTTGATCGAGATATTGTGCCAAGGTGAGTTTAGTGTGGAGCGCCTTGCCGAGCAGGCGGCGATTTCGGTGCGCTTGACCAGCGCACATTTGCAGGAATTAAAACTGGCGCAATTGGTACTAACGCGACGTGACGGCAAATATATTTTTTATCGATTAGCCGATACTGGCGTCGCTACGTTGTGGGTCGCGTTACGTGAGGCGGCCGAAGGGCGTTTAAGCGAGTTGCGCGAAGCGATGCAAGGTCTGGTGACGAGCACGGACGAGCTTACGCCGTTGGCGGGTACTCAATTGCTGGCCATGGCCAAACGCGGTGACATAGTGGTGATAGATGTACGCGCCGATGGGGAATTTGTTGCAGGTCATCTTCCCTACGCGCGGTCGTTGCCGTTAGTGGATTTAAAAAAACGCCTAAAAATATTGCCGAAAAATAAACCCATTGTCGCCTATTGCCGCGGCCCGTTTTGTCTGATGGCCAAAGAGGCGGTAGCATTGCTTAAACAACGCGGCTATGTCGCGTCACGCTCGGAGTTAGGGGTGGCGGAATGGCGAGCACAAGGTTTGCCATTGGTTGTGGGGATACACTAATTAAATAATTTTTACCTCAAGAGGTGCGTATGTTCTTTAAACAATTAGCGACCAAAGGTTCTTCGTTAGCGTATTTTTTTGGATGCGGCGGCAAGGGTAAGGCGGTAGCGGTCGATGTTGTTGCCGGCGATGAGCACTGGTTTGTCGATCAAGCCTATGAAGCCAATGTTTCGATTACGCATGTGATAGATACACACGTGCATGCCGATCACTATTCCGGTGGTAAGCGGCTTGCGGAAATGACGGGCGCGCAATATTGTTTGCACGAAAATAATGTCGCGGTAGTTAACTATGAATTTCAGGCTTTGCGTGACGGTAGCCTCATCGAGGCGGGCAACGTCGTCATTAAAGTTGTGCATACGCCTGGGCATACCTTGGACAGCATTTGTTTGGTCGTAACAGATAAAAGACGCGCCGATCAACCTTGGTTTGTATTGACGGGCGACACGTTGTTCGTGGGTGCCGTCGGGCGTCCCGATTTGGCCGGCGAACAGGAAAAAATGGCGGGGATGTTGTATGACAGCATCACCCGGAAATTGCTGACTTTACCGCATGACGTAGAGATATTTCCAGGACATCAGGCCGGTAGTTTGTGCGGCGCGGGCTTGTCCGGAAAGCCGTCGTCAACGATAGGTTTTGAGAAGCGATTTAATGCCGGGTTGCAACATAAAACAAAAGAGGAATTTATAAAAGCGTTGGTGCTCGATATTCCGCCAAGGCCGGATGATATGACGCGTATGGTGGCGGTAAATTGCGGCGTCGCCTAAGTTGTCCGGTGTTGATCGGTTAAGTAAGGATAATTACGAAGTGAATGAAAATATCAAGCACATAAATGAAGTATTTAATCACGGTATACGCGATAATCTTGGTCAAATAGTTCATCAATTGGTGCAAGTATTTTTCGTGGGTTTGACCTTGGGCATGATGCGCACCGTAGTGCCTGCGTTGGCGGAGCAGGAGTTCGGCGTGCCGCGCGGATCGTTTTTGTTATTGGTAACATTCGTTGTAGCATTTGGTTTCGTCAAAGGCGCGCTAAATTTTGTCGCCGGACGGTGGTCGGAACGCATAGGCCGTAAGTCCGTGCTGATGCTCGGTTGGGCCAGCGCCCTGCCTATTCCCTTTATGATGTTATATGCGCCCAACTGGGGTTGGGTGGTGGCCGCGACCGTGTTATTAGGGGTGAATCAAGGTTTCACTTGGTCTATGACCCAAACCGCAAAATTAGATTTGACGTTGGCGGATCAGCGTGGTTTGACCTTGGGATTGAACGAATTTTCCGGCTATATCGGTGTCGCCGTCGCCGGGATAGTCACGGGATATATGGCGCAAGAATTGGGTCCGCGTTTGGGGCTTTTTATCTTTGGTGTAACGGTGATAGTCCCGGCGCTTGCGCTCACCACATTGTGGGTGCGCGAGACGCTCCCATGGGCGCGTACGCCCCACAAATCGGTCGCCACGGCGAATATTGATTTGCCGCGTTACCCGCAACATATCGGTGAAAATCCGTCCACGTGGGAAGTGTTCATGCTGATGTCATGGCGTGATCGGCGCATGGCCAGTTTTTGTCAGGCCGGTTTGGTGGAAAAATTTGTCGATGCGCTAGTGTGGGTGGTTTTTCCTGTTTACTATTATCGCCAAGGCCTCGATTTAACCGAAATCGGCTGGGTCGTCGGTGTGTACGGTTTTACTTGGGGTGGTGCGCAATTGGTGACGGGAAAATTATCGGATCATATCGGACGCCAGAAGCCCATCGTTTGGGGAATGTGGCTATGTGCTTTAGGCGTTGCATCTACGTTATGGTCTAGCGGTATGTTGTGGTGGTCCGTTAGCGCAGCGGTGACGGGTTTTGGCATGGCCTTATTGTACCCAAATCTTAGTGCTGCGGTAGCGGATATCGCGCATCCGCTGTGGCGCGGTTCAGCAATCGGTATTTATCGTTTTTGGCGCGACACGGGTTATGGGATAGGCGCCTTATCGTTAGGCGGAATTGCGTGGGCGACAGGCGCGTTAGAAAGCGCAATCGCCTTGACCGTCGTCGCGATGTCGATATCCGGCGGTGTGGTGTGGTGGTGGGGCGAAGAAACGCATCCTCGGTTGAATCCCCGCAACTGATATTTTCGGTATTCGTTGGTAGGCGCAGAATATGCGTTAATTCCGCATAAAAAATCAAAAATAATATTACCGTTAATAAAATATAATGCTGAAATCGGAGTGTGAATCGTGAATAATAACGCGCTAGCCTATAACGCATGGTATGAGACGCCGCGTGGCGCATGGATAGGCGATACGGAATATTCGCAAATTCGCCGCCTGTTAAATATACGCGCCGGGGGGAAAATACTCGATGTAGGTTGCGGCACCGGATATTTTTCCAGGCAGCTTGCGCGTGATGGGTTTTCCGTGTCAGGTGTCGATAATAACATTGAAATGATCGATGTCGCTTGTGCGAGGCGCGTCGGCGACGAGCGATACATGCTGGGCGATGCCGACGCATTGCCTTTTAAAGACAACGAATTCGATTGTGCAATTGCGATTACATCGTTGTGTTTTGTGCCGCAGCAGGCGCGCGCCTTGGCGGAGATGCGGCGGGTTTCTAAACAGAAAGTGTTGCTGGGTGTGTTAAATCGTCACAGCCTGTTGTATTTAAAAAAGGGGTTGGGCAACCGGCAAGGCGCATATCGTGGCGCACGTTGGTACGATTTATCTGAGCTGTATGTGTTGTTCGCGGCGGCAGGGCTTAAGGTGGAACATGTTTCAAGTGCGGTATTTTTTCCGCAAGGCGGGCGATTGTCGCGTTGTATGGAACGGGTGATTCCAAATGTTGTACCCTTGGGCGGCATTTTATTTGCGTCGGCGGATGTGGGCAAATGTTTAGAGGCGCGTTAGAGACACTACCGCATCATCACGTACCTTGATCAAGCGACAATTCTGCCATCCACCATACTGAGGTTGCGTTTAGCATGGTGCATGACGCGTGGGTCGTGCGTCGAAATGACAAAAGTCACTCCGTGTTCGGTATTCATGTGGCGCATCAAATCAATGAGGTTTTCGGCCGTTTTTGAATCCAAATTGGCCGTGGGTTCGTCCGCAAGCACTAATTTAGGATTCGACACGATGGCGCGCGCCACCGCCACGCGTTGTTGCTGACCACCGGACAGCTCCGGTGGCTTGCGATTTTCCAGACCTTCCAATCCAACTTCTTTAAGTACCTGGCGCGCACGTTGTGCGCGTTCGTGTTTTGCAACGCCTTGCATTTGCATGACCATTTCGACATTTTCCAAGGCTGTTAATACCGGGATTAGATTATAAGCTTGAAACACAAACCCGATGTGGTGGAGGCGCATTTCCGCCAGTTGAGATTTGCTCATGGTATGCAGCCTATTATCGGCGACGATAATTTCACCCGCCGTCGGGGTATCTAAACCGCCTATGATGTTCAACAATGTCGTCTTCCCTGAGCCCGATGGTCCGGACAAACAAACGAAATCGCCTTCATCGACCGTTAGATCGGCATCCGCCAAGGCGATGACCTCGATCGCGCCTTGTTTATAGACCTTTTTGACGTTTTTACATGAGACTACCGCATGCATCGCTAAATCCTCGTTATCGCATGTGCAGGCACCAAGCGCGCCGCGCGCCAGGCGGGATATAAACATGTGAGCAAGCCCAAAATCAGGACCACGGCATTTGCAATTAAGAGGTCGCGGGCCGTCAGCACAAAGGGGATGACCTTAGACAACTTTGCCATTTCCAAGCCTTGGCCAAACGCAGACACGTCGATGCCATCACCGGTGGCCAGTACGCTCAGCCACGCTACCAGATTGCCGATGGCGAGGCCGATGATCAACAACAATAACGCCTCTAACCATACCTGCAATAAAATAAAGCCGGGTTTCAGGCCCAAGGCTTGAAACAATCCAAATTCACGTGTACGTTCAAACACGGCCATTAAAATCGTATTGACGATACCAAACCCCATTGCGAGAAAGACGATCAAGTGCCAAACAAAGGTACTGCCCTCCCAAGTGTCTTGAAACAATTTGGCCAGCATGTCTAATTTATACCAAGCTCGTACATCCAGCGCCGGCAATTGCAGTTTTAAACGCTCTAGGGTGGCATCGGTGTGCGCGGGATCGTGCAATTTTATCGCGATTTCAGACACGCGATTTTCTAAATTCAACATTTGCCGGGCGGCGCCTAGCGATATAAATGCGAAGCCGGTTTCTTGCGCGTCCATCATGGCGTCGAAAATCCCCACCACCCGAAATCCGCGATCAGCGATTTTACTATGGGCATCCTGGGTCATGATGACCACGCGCCTGCCGAGCGCCGTTTCTAGGCGTTCCGCCAATTTTTTTCCGATGATGACGCCCGGATCGCGAGCGCTTACAAAAAAATTACCGGCGACAATTGATTTGCGTAAAAAAGACATTTTCGCTTCGGTGACGGGGTCTATGCCCAACAGCGTTACGCCCTGGCTTTCGCGTTCGCTGGCAACCACAGCGGGTACGCGTACGCGCGGGGAAAATTGCGCTATTTCAGGGTCGCTCAGCGCTGTTTTCAGCGTTGTTTGTGCAGAGTCGAATGCGTAATCAATGACCGGATCTTCAAGATAGCCGGGCGCGTGTATTTGTATATGACCGGTGAGATTGTCGATGGCATTGTCAAACACTTGTTTGCTCATGCCGCGTGCATAAGCGGCCATAACGATCATGGCCCACGCGCCCAACACTATCGCAAATAAAATCACTGTGGTGCGGCGCGGATTGCGCCACAAATTGCGCCACGCCAACGCGGCAACCAATGTGTATCCCTTGTTCATATTTTGCGCATTGCCTCCACCGGTGACAATAAACGTATGCGCATCGCGGGGTATAGCGCCGCAATCGACGTAAATGCCAAAATCAAGGCCGGGCCGGATAATATGGCGTTGACGGACATTTGCGGTTTAATGGATGCGGGCAAGTTGTAAATTTTCGCCATTTCCTCCATGCCTTGGAAGGTGAGCCCATAATGGTAAAAATAGGCGTTGATGGCAACGCCTATCGCGATGCCGATGGCGAGCGCGAACAGCGTCAGGATCAGCGCCTCTAACATCACTAAACGACCGATATTAAACGGCTTATATCCAAGCGCGAGCATGATGCCGAATTCGCGCGTGCGTTCCAATACGGACATCAAAAACGTATTTAAAATACTAAATGTGATGATGGCGACCAGCACGATATACATAAACCATCCCGCTGAATAATCGAGGTCTATCATTTCTTTTAAGCCGGGTTGCAATTGATCCCAGGTCAGTACCACAAGCTCAGCTTGCGTACCTAAGGCCTGTATGACCTGACTTTTGAAGAGCGCTGCTTTTTTGAAATCTTCTTCAAAAATTACTATGCTGTGCCCATGACCTTCCATGTCAAACACATCTTGAAAAGTTGCAATCGGGATTTGTATCATGCTGCGATCTAAATCGACGTTGCCGGATTCGAATATTCCAACGACCGGCAATACCGCAGCGGCAACCGCGCCGTCGCGCGCCGAGCCTAGCAGCGTGAGTTCGTCGCCTAGCGCAACTTGGAGATTTTTGGCGAGTGCCGCGCCGATAACCACTTCATTTGCATTGTCGGCACTGAAAAAACGCCCTTGTTTGACCAAACCCGGTAGCGTCGATACCCGTTGCTCATGCGCGGATTCGACCCCAACGACGGCGGTTGCGTAGGTGCGTTTCGCGGACGAGACGAGCGCGAAACCATTGGCGCGTGCGGATATATTTTTGAGCCCGGTGCGGTCGCGCACCTGTTGCGTGAGCGCCAATATATTGGGAATGCTGGAGCGTATTTTCGGATCGGTCAGATATCCGAGGTGCTGAATTTGCAATAAACCTTGATAGATGCGTACGTTGCTGCCTATCATCATGTCGTATTGGCCTAATTGCAAACCGATGCTGAAGATCAGCAACACGGCACCAAAGGCGATGGCGCACATGGTCAATGCGGTGCGCCGCGGGTTACGCCACAAATTGCGCCAAGCGAGGCGGAAGGTGGCGCCCATGTCAATCCCTGGCGTTGCGCAAATTGGCGAGCGTGAAATAGTTTGCCGGTATCGCAATGTCAAATTTCGCTTCTTTCATGCGAAATTCCGTCCATTCGTCTGGCACATCTTTTTTCTGCATACGAAACACCATGGCAATGGTGCGTCCTTCGATTATCTTGAGATCTTGCGCAACCCCGGATTTTACGAGGTTGCCCTGTTGATCATAAAAATCTTGTTGTAAAAATACGTGGTCGGCGCGGACTTTGATCACTTCTTTTCCCCATACCACAGGTGCATCGTCATGCGGGATAGATTCAATCACGTACACGGTCTTGCCTTCATGTTTTTCTTGGGCGATGAGTTTGTGGTTATATTTATCGATTAAATCGTCGGCGCGCGCCATATCGTTATTAGTAAAATCCGATCCCATCCAGTTTTGGTGTGCCATGCTGGCCGGAAGTTTTACAACGCGATTGACCTTGGGATTGAATTGCCACATCTCATCGCCCAACAATAGGCTGCCGTTGCCGGCATCCTTGGCGGGCGCGATGACGCGCACTAGCGATTTTTCGGTACCTTCCGTCCATACTTTGATGCTGGATTTGCGTTCCCAGTCCGGGCGGTGTACGATCATTTCCGCGATGGAATAAGAGCTCTTGCCGCGATTATTATCCATCGCACGCTTGATTATTTGTTTGGCCTCGTCTTGAGCGTATGATATATCCGTCCACAGCAAGGACAAGAAAGCCAATCTATATCGCCACATTGCAAGCTCCAAAAAACGAGTGGGTGGGTTGTCCCTAAAGCGCGCGCCCTAAGCGTCCGATTTGGCGTTACGATGGACGCTCGCGACGCGCATTCGCCTGCGCCAATAAAACGATTTTAATAGGCCGAAAGGTAGCATAAGGATAGATAAAATTATCCAACCTAATACATAGAGCGGCAGGCCTACTAAGAGTGCGACCACGCCGACGGCGGCAATGGCCAAGGTGAGTGCCACCACTATTCCCGCCACCGGCAGCACGATCAATACCGCAGCGGCGGCGATTACGCTTGCCAACAAGACCCAACGCCAGGGCACGGAACGAAAGTTGGAAATGCTGCGGTAGGTATAAAGTTTCATCGTAGTTTGCTCCAGTTTTCTATGTCATTGTAAACCATGTCGCGCAATAATGCATGTTCACGGTGTGTGTACGTAGACCATGCATTTGGATATCGCAAATCTGCGCGACCCTGCGGTGTAGCGGAAACGCCGTCATATCCAACAACCGGATGTGTACGAGTCCCCGCGATGGCGCAAAAAACATCCGTGCCGCAGCGTCAAGATCGGTGTCTGCGTCTAGTCCAGCGTGTGCGACGCCTTGACGCAATAAATCCTTAATCAACAAAATCAGGACGGCGTTATATCACTAATACATCACTAAAAACATTATAATAGCAATGGTTATGTAGCGTGGCGTGCGCACACCAGCGTGAAAAAGATAAGTAATTTCAAGCACTGAGCTTTATTTAGTATAATGACAACTTCGCTTACTTTGCAAAGGCTGCTCATGCCCGTTGATTATTCGGTGTTTTATCGCGTAGTTCCTGTGCATCCCGAGGCGCATCTTTACAATATTACCTGCGAAATCAATCACCCTGCGGCCAACGGGCAAGAAATTTCGTTGCCGGCGTGGATTCCGGGCAGTTATATGATTCGCGATTTTGCGAAAAATGTGGTCAGCTTGAGCGCGCGCGACGCCCAGGGACATGCGGTGGCGACGCGGAAACTCGATAAACACACGTGGCGGTGCGCTCCGTGTACAGGCGCGTTGACTGTTCAATATAGCGTGTATGCCTGGGATTTATCGGTGCGTGGCGCGCATCTCGACACTACGCATGCCTATTTTAACGGCGCGGGCATGTTCATACGCATACATGGTCAAGAGGGGGCGGCGCATGGCGTCGCACTGACAGTGCCGGAAGGCGAAAAATATTTGCCTTGGCGCGTGTCCACCAGCATGACGCGCGACGCGGTGGATGCGCACGGCGTGGGCGGTTATCGCGCCATGGATTATGAAGATTTGATCGATCACCCCGTCGAAATGGGTACGTTTCAAACGGCGGAATTCGAGGCCTGCGGTGTGCCGCATGAAATCGCGGTGACGGGTCGCCAGCAGGCCGATCTGGCGCGTGTGGCGCGTGATATCGCGCGTGTTTGCGAATGGCAGATTCGTTTTTTCGGTGAACCCGCACCCATGCGGCGTTACGTGTTTTTGGTCACGGCGATAGGCGAAGGCTATGGCGGTCTGGAGCATCGCGCCTCCACCAGTTTATTGTGCAGCCGCGAAGATTTGCCGCGTGCCGGCGACAAGGAAGTCAGCGAACGTTATCGCAATTTTCTTGGTTTGTGTTCGCATGAATATTTTCATGCCTGGTTGGTGAAACGGATCAAACCAGCGGTGTTTATGTCCTATGATTTGACGCGTGAGGTGCATACGCCGCTGCTGTGGGTGTTCGAAGGATTTACCACTTATTACGATGATCTGGTCTTAGCGCGCTGCGGATTAATCGACGAACGGGCCTATCTGGAAATATTGGCGCAGACGATTACCCGCGTGTGGCAGTCGGCGGGGCGTCACCAACAAAGCGTTGCGGAATCCAGTTTCGATGCATGGACTAAATTTTATAAGGCCGACGAAAACGCGCCCAATGCCATCGTAAGTTATTATGTGAAAGGCGCGATAGTGGCGTTGGCCTTGGATTTTACGTTGCGCTTGGCCACCGACAACGCGCAGTCGTTGGACACGCTAATGCGCGCGTTGTGGAATGAATTCGGCATACCGGGTAAAGGCGTGCAGGATGACGATATACGTTGGTTGGCCGAGCGTTTATGCGGCCAAGATTTAGGCGATTTTTTTGCGCGTTATGTGGAAGGATGTGAAGATCCTCCGCTGGCGCAATTATTGGCGCAGTTCGGCATCGAATGTATTGCACAAGCCAGCTCGGCAAAGCCCGGCGCGATTCGCCGCGAAGACCCGAATAACGCGCGACCCGCCGTCGGTCTAGGGGCGAAATTGGGTGGAGGAGACGAGGCGCGCGTGTTGCAAGTGTATGCAGGCGGTGCGGCGCAGCAAGCGGGGTTGGCGGCGGGTGACACCATCGTCGCATTGGATGGATTGCGCGTCGCGCGCGCAGAATTCGATAGACGGTTAGGTCAATTTCCCATCGGCACGCATGTGAAAATACACGCCTTTCGTCGCGACGAATTGATGGAATTTTCTGTACCTGTGCAAGCCTTGCCCGAGGATGTATGTCAGCTTGGCATGCTCGAAAATATCGACGCGGCGCAGCGTCAACGCCGCGCGCTATGGATACGCGGAAAACATGCATCCTGAATTGCAAAGCTTAGCGCACTTACTGGCGGACGGAAGATTTCATTCCGGTCAAGACATGTGCGAGCAATTGTGCGTGAGCCGTACGACGGTGTGGAATTTAGTGCGTCAGTTGTCGGGCTTAGGCGTCATGGTGGATTGCGTGCGAGGGCGGGGTTACAAACTCGTAGACGCATTGGAATTGTTGCAACCGGATTTGATACAAACACATCAAAAAGGTGCGCGCGTGCCATGCGACGTGTTGTTCGATATAGATTCAAGTAATCGTTATTTGATGACCATGGCGCAATTGCAACCCGCGCGCACTTTACACGCCTGTTTTGCCGAATATCAATCGGCGGGCCGGGGCCGGCGCGGGCGTACCTGGGTGTCGCCCTTAGGGGCCAATTTATATGGTTCCGTACTGCGGCGTTTTCACACCCGACCGGCGGCGTTGGAAGGCGTCAGTTTGGTGACTGCGTTGGCGGTGCTACGCGCATTGCAAGATCTCGGCATACACGAGGCGGGGATTAAATGGCCCAATGATATTTATGCGCGCGGGCGCAAATTGGCCGGTATATTGTTGGAAATGGGCGGCGAGCCCAGCGGCGCATGTTATATCGTGGCGGGCGTCGGCGTAAACGTGCGCATGCCGGAAGGTGCGGCGCACGCGATTGATCAACAATGGATAGATCTCGCGGCATTGACACCCCACGCGAACACGGGGATGCGCGAAGGTAGGGCAACGCACGACTGCATGGATGCAGGAGTTAGGGCGACGCAGGATGCTAAAGCCGAGGAGCAGTTGCCGACGAGCGCAGGGATGCGCGAAGGTAGGGCAACGCAGGAGCAGTTGCCGAGCATTTCACGCAATCGTTTGGCGGGGCGGTTGTTGGCGCGTATCGCCGAGGCCTATGATCAATTTCAACGCCACGGACTAGATGTATTTTTAGAAGAATGGTATCGCCATGACCTCACGTATCAACGCGAAGTGCAGTTGCATACCGGCGACACCACCTTAATCGGTACGGCGGTGGGTATAGATGCCCATGGCGCACTGTTGCTAAAACACGACGGCCGCGTGCAACGTTATTTTTCAGGCGATGTCAGTGTGCGCTTTGCGTCGGGTGTGCCACAGTGATATTGTTAGTCGATATCGGCAATTCGCGCATCAAATGGGCGAGCTTGCAGGCGGGTGTGTTAATCGATATTGGGCAGGCCCCGCACCGCGAGCGTGCCTTAGACGCAGTGTTGGACGAACACTGGTGTGCGCGTGCGGTGCCCAGCGCGGTGTATGTCGCCAACGTTATAGGTTTAGATGCAGCGCGCGTCATGCTAAAATGGGCGCGCGCGCATTGGCGTGTGACGCCTATTTTTGTCGTGGCGCAGGCGCAAGCGGCAGGGGTGCGTAACGCATATGCGCAGCCTGAACGGTTAGGCGTCGATCGTTGGTTGGCCTTGCTGGCAGCGCGTCGGCATAGCCCATTGCCCGCCGTGATCGTGGGTTGCGGCACGGCCATGACGGTGGATGCGTTGGCCGCCGATGGTCAACATCTGGGCGGCGTGATTATCCCCGGCGCGTACACCATGGCGACGGCGTTAGCGGCAACTACGCATTTGCAAGCGCCTGAACTGGTCGTGCCCGCGCATCTTGCGCTGGCACAAAATACGCACGATGCGGTGATCGGCGGAGTGTGGTATGCATTGGCGGGCGCGGTCGAGCGAATATTTGACGAGCGGGCCAAACAATGGCAATGTGAACCGCAATTAATTTTGAGCGGTGGAGATGCCTCCCTGCTTGCGCCGTTATTGCAACGTCCTGTACAACGGATACCAAACTTAGTATTGGAAGGCTTAGCGTGTCTCGTTCCTACTCAGTCCTCGTCTGGATAATCGCCGCCTTGGCGATGTTTGATATCGCCTTTATGGGATGGGGTCTGTATGACCAAGTGCGTACTCAGCGTACCCAGACGGCGCGCATCGGCACGCCTGAAGGCGTAGAGCCATTGATGTTGGTGAATGAACAATTGTCGGCCAATAAATTATTAAGCGCGAATGGGCTTAAGAGCGGGCAACCCAATAATGCAACGGCCAAATCCGCACCCCCGGTTGCCGCGTTCGCGTCACCACCACCTGCCAAACCAACGGTGGCGGCCCCGAACAAGGCGTCCAGCCCAACCACATGTTGGAATATCGGGCCGTTTGCGTCGGTGGCGGATCGTACCGTGGCCTACGGCAAGCTGAGTGTATTAAAAGTTAAGCTTGCGGCGTTTGAGCAAACCAAACACTTGGGCGAAAAATACCTCGTGTATTTCCCGCCTGCGGCATCGCAGGAAGATGCCGAGCGCAAACTCAAAGAACTCAAGGCGCGGGGGGTGCAAAATGTGCAAATCATCGCACAAGGCGAATTAGCCCGCGCCATATCGTTGGGCGAATTTGCAACCCAACGCAAGGCTAGCGAACGCATCGCCTCCATCAAAGGTGCTACCGCCATGGGGGCCAAAATCAAATCGCTGGAGCGCGAACGGCTGGAATATTGGTTGAAGAGTTATGAGGCGAGTAAAACAGGGGTGAGCAAGGATGTCGTGGCCCACCTGGCCCCCACTATTAAGGGTGTGGAACGCAAACCGGCGACTTGTAAGTAGTTGGGTTTTGCCGTCGAGTCGTTTACAATACCGCCCTGCGCGCCGGTGTAGCTCAGTTGGTAGAGCATCTGATTTGTAATCAGGTGGTCGGGAGTTCGAGTCTCTCCACCGGCACCATTGAATTCAATGACTTACAAAAGCCTGCCTTGTGCAGGCTTTTTCATGTGGGCGGTGGGTAGGCAATTGGAAAGGCCTGAAATGGCGTCAACGTATTCGCTTGAATATCCGCTTGGCGCGTATTGGTAAGGCGCGGTAAGATAGCCTCATAGATAGTCGAATGATATCGTCTAAAGGGCCAGGGAATGGTAGCCATCTCCAGTTTTTTCGCCTTGACTTATCCTTGCCGTTTTATTGAAATTGCGCGGTTATACGCAAAAAATGATCTATTTGGCCTTGAACCGGCCGATATTATGCCTATAATTGCAATTAACAAAACCCGCCAAGCCTATACCCTACGGGGCACGCTCAAACCGGCGGGTTACTTTTTTCTGGGGCGGTGATGCGCTTTAACAAGCCCCCCACGACATTTGAAGAACAAATAGACATCTTGGTGTCACGCGGCATGTCGATTCCCGACCGCGAACATGCGCTGCACTACCTAAAGCACCTCAATTATTATCGGCTGCGCGGTTATTGGTTGCCGTTCGAAGCGGACACGAAAAATCATCGTTTCAAAACCGGCGTTACTTTCGACGATGCGTTAAATCTATATGTTTTCGACCGAGAAATGCGTTTGTTGTTGATCGACGCGATTGAGCGAATTGAAGTTTCACTACGCACACAGTGGGCCTACCATCTTGCGCACAATCATGGCGCGCACGCGTACCTTGATGTCGCGCTAAGCAAAAATGCGGGTTGGCATCAGGCGAATCTTGAGTCCTTGAACAAGGAATTGGAAAGATCAGACGAAGTATTTGTCGGGCACTACAATAATACCTATAGTCATCCTAAAAATTCACCACCCATTTGGGCCGTGTGCGAGGTGATGTCGCTGGGCGTGTTATCGCGTTGGTTAAAAAGTTTGCGGCCTGCCAAAACGCGCGCCGATATTGCGAATACCTATTTTATTTCCGACAAAGTGTTGGAAAGCTTCGTCGAACATTTGTCCTATGTGCGCAACGTGTGCGCGCACCACAGCCGTTTGTGGAACCGGCGCTTGACCAAGACCATGGAATTGCCGCGCACCAAGCCAAAAGGCATGTATCAGAATTTCAACCCGGGGCAGGATCGCAAGCTATACAATACGCTGGTCATGATCGCGTATTTTATGGACTTAATCAGCCCACACCATCACTGGAAGACTCGATTAAAAGCGCTGATTAGCAATCATGCCGTTGATGCGCGCGCGATGGGGTTTCCGGACAATTGGCAAACGCTGCCAATATGGCGACACTAAACAAAAGCGAATTTGAAGTGTCCTTGACTAGGTTCTATTTTGGCCAGAAAAGCGAGAACCTGCAAACAGGGATCAAATAGATGAGCATCGCGGGTATTCGCTCCAACAGAGGCGACGGATACCAGACATTGGTCGCGTTCCATTGGGCACTGTTAGTCCTTTCCGATCCAGAATATCAATGGATTGAGGTGGACTCGGTATCGTATTTGGTGGACGATGTCGTGGTCAGAAAAACTGATGGAACACTGATTTGTTGCCAGTGCAAAAAGAACCAAGTTGATTTCAAATCATGGACGATAGCGTATCTCGCAGATGAGCTGGACAAAGCTTCTCGTTTGCTGGCCAATAGTCAGAATACTGAGGTTCGCTTCTATTCGCGCAGCCCGTTTGGGGCGCTTGCCAAACTGTAGTGGTCAAGTAAAACTGGACACCTCGATAGGTTTTTTTAAAGTCCTCGACCGTGCGAGTAATGAAAAGTAAAAGTTGGCTAGAGTCTGTTCCACGCATGTTTCTATCTCGATAAAAATCGTCCGCGTGTTCACTATAGCTAATTGAATGAGTTTTTCGACTTTTTCAACAGGCTGTTAGACCGCTACAAACCGCGATCCACGTATTCCCTTCGTCACGACATCCTAAATTTCATTTTCGCCTATGTATAAGTTTTCACCCCACGTTGTTGTGTTTGCTACAAACTTCCCACATCACTGGCCGCTTCGTCGTATTCGCAACAACCGTTAGGTCCCGAGAAAAACAAAAATATTACGTTATATCAACAAGTTACACGGCTGGCACGCAAGTTGTAGTTGCTTCTTCAATGTCATTATTTTTTTCGGAACATGCGTCACGGCGGCGCGTGTTCCGGGCGACACAATACGAGGAGCGCAATATCATGCAGCAATATCCTGGAGTGACGAGCATTTCGCCACAAGAAAAAAATCTCTCGGCCGAGTTGATGCAACAAGTGGCTGAGCACAAGGGTTGCGGTACGTCGGGCGGCAGCGGCAAGGCGAGTTGCGGTTCGTCGGCGGCGCAGGGCGACATGCCGCCCGAGATATGGGAGAAGGTCAAAAATCACCCCTGTTACAGCGAGGAGGCGCATCATCACTACGCGCGCATGCATGTGGCGGTCGCACCGGCGTGCAATATCCAATGCAATTATTGCAATCGCAAATATGATTGCGCCAATGAGTCGCGCCCCGGCGTGGTGAGCGAAAAACTGACACCGGAGCAAGCGGCAAAAAAGGTGTTGGCCGTCGCCAGCACCATTCCGCAAATGACGGTGCTGGGCATTGCCGGCCCCGGCGATCCGCTCGCCAACCCCGAAAAAACCTTTAAGACTTTTGACCTGATTTATAAAACGGCGCCGGATATAAAACTGTGTTTGTCCACCAATGGCCTGGCGTTGCCGGATCACGTTGATACTATCAAAAGTTTTAATGTCGATCACGTGACCATCACCATCAATATGGTCGATCCCGAAATCGGCGCGGAAATCTATCCGTGGATTTTCTACAAGCACAAACGCATTAAGGGCAAGGAGGCGGCGAAGATATTGTCCGAACACCAACTGCAGGGATTGGAGATGCTCACGGAACGCGGCATTTTGTGCAAGGTCAATTCGGTGATGATTCCCGGTATCAATGATCAGCACTTGGTCGAGGTGAACAAGGCGGTGAAATCGCGCGGCGCATTTTTGCACAATATCATGCCGCTCATTTCCGCGCCAGAACACGGCACGGTGTTCGGTCTGAACGGACAGCGCGGCCCTACCGCCCAGGAGTTGAAACGCCTGCAAGATAACTGCGAGGGTGAAATGAATATGATGCGCCACTGCCGCCAATGTCGCGCGGACGCCGTGGGCTTGTTGGGCGAAGACCGTTCCGCCGAATTCACCACGGAAAAAATTATGGCGATGGATGTGCAGTATGACGCCGGCACACGCAAAGCCTACCAGGAATTGGTGGAACATGAGCGCCAGGAAAAGGTAGCGGCAAAAAACTCGGAGTTGTCCGAGTTGGCGGCGCAGCGTAGCGACATTAAGTTGCTGGTCGCGGTCGCCACCAAGGGTCAGGGGCGGATCAACGAACACTTCGGTCATGCCAAGGAATTTCAGGTCTATGAACTAAGCACTGCGGGCGCGAAATTTGTGGGTCACCGGCGCGTCGATTTGTATTGTCAGGGCGGGTACGGCGAGGAAGATTCGCTCGCCACTATCATTCGCGCGCTCAACGATTGCAATGCGGTATTTGTCGCCAAGATAGGCGGTTGTCCGCGCGACGAGTTGAGCAAGGCGGGTATTCAACCTGTCGAACAATATGCCCACGAATTTATCGAGCAATCCGCCATTGCCTGGTTTAAGGACTATCTCGAAAAAATAAACAGCGGTGAAATCTCACATGTGAGAAAAGGCGATGCGGACATACGCCAAGGCGCCTATGTCGCGGCTTAACGGTATTTTATTCATCGTCATCGGAGGCTAAGTAGAGTTATGGCTTATAAAATCGTTTCATCCCAATGCACGGCGTGTTCGGCGTGCGAACCGGAGTGCCCGAACAACGCGATCCGCGAAAAAAACGGCACCTATATCATCAAACCGGAAAAATGCACCGAATGCATAGGCTATTTCGACGACCCGCAATGTGTGGCGGTGTGTCCGGTAGAAAATACCTGTATCGTCGATACCGCGTACCCGCGTTATCAGGCCTCGGCATAAGGAGCGGATTATGAATGTGACAATAACACCGAGTGCCGAGAAATTTATCCTCCGCATGGTGCGTTTTGGCAATGCAGGCGAAGATGCCGGTTTTCGTCTCAGCGTAACGGCCGGCGGCTGTTCCGGGCTAGCCTCGGAATTTAGTGTCGAAGCCGCGCCACGACCCGGTGATAGCGTGGTGGAGGTGAGTGGCGTGAAATTGTTTTTGCCCGCCGAGAGCCGTTTGTTGCTCGACGGTGTGACGATAGATTTTGCCGATACACCTTTGAGTAGCGGTCTGACGTTTATCGATCCAAAGGCGAAGAGTTGCGCATGCAGTAGTGCCGGCCCCTCGGTAGTGGAAATCAACGGCATTACACGTAAACACTGATGAACGGCACGGGGCCAATTGGATGAACGCGGTGGTGACCGAGAAGCTTTTAGAACTCGATCCGCAGAATCGGTTAGGCGGCAAGGTGTTGATCGATGTACTTGAACGTATGGGGTGCGACGACGATGATAACTGACATGGGCGCATACGATTGGATGGGTAACGCAATTCGTTGCGAGAATTGCAGTTATCGTAGGTTGCAGGTTGAAGGTCAATGTCAACTCCAACATGCGTGTTTACAAGATCGTTACGCGCGCCGCATCGATAGGTTTTTTGCGTGGAACCCGACGCTTGCCAATGGCAGTATCGCACATCCCTATTTCGAGGTGCGCGCAGTGGCGGCGAAATACGCGGATATTTTCCGCCTGCCGCGATTGTTGACGGATCCTGACGACACCGTGCGTTGGAGTGCCGCGCAACGTTTGCCGACACGTTTGCTGTTTCCGTTGCGTCACGATCCCAGTCGTGAGGTGCGCATTCGGGTTGCGATGCGCCTGGAGGGCGCAGATCTCATGCCGATGATGAAAGATCCCGATTATTATGTGCGCCAAACGGTGGCCGGGCGTGTGCCGATATATTTGTTGCCGTTTATGATTTACGACACTGAGGTGGAAGTTCGGCGTGTTGTCGCGCAACGCGTGGGGGTCGAATGGTTGATGCCCATGGCAGGGGACACGGACGCCGCTGTGCGTATCGAGGTTGCATCGCGCCTCACACCGAAGCAGTTATTGTGGTTGAAGCGCGATGCGGACTGGCGTGTACGTTATGAAGTCGCGAATCGTATCAACCTGGAAGGCT
This sequence comes from Gammaproteobacteria bacterium, assembly GCA_919902765.1. Taxonomy (GTDB): domain Bacteria; phylum Pseudomonadota; class Gammaproteobacteria; order S012-40; family S012-40; genus CAKKRP01. The sequence goes on from CAKKRP010000130.1 coordinate 35,287, forward strand.
TGGCGGATATGCATAACGATTCCGATCCGTTGGTGCGCGAGCGCGTGTTGCAGCGTTTGCATGATGGCGCCGGAGTGGAATCCGGCGAATGTAAATAATTTTAACCGGAGATGCGGCCATGAACATCAATCGCGACGGTGATGTGGTGGAGCTCGAACTTCCACCGCGTTTCAACTATGGGCAGAAGGTGCGTTCGCGTAAAAGCATACGCAACGACGGCACCTTTCCAGGCAGAGAAATCGGCGAGATTTTGGTTAAAAAAGGTGAGGAAGGATACGTCGTCAGCATCGGCACTTTCTTGCAACAATTTTACATCTACGGCGTCGATTTTTATTTGCGCGGTTATCGTGTTGGGATGAAAGGTAAAGAGTTAGACACGGTGGAAGACGAGATGTCGCCGCGTATGACAGAGGAGCAGCCGTTATGAGTAACGAGACTATTATTGACGCAAAAGCAGCGCGTAGGCCTGCCGTTATTCCAGGGGCGCCGCCGCGCGAGCCTAAATATCAACGGGGTGCCAGCGTGGTGGCGATGATCGATTTATATAACGATGGATCCTATCCAAATAGGGCAAACGGCGCCCTGTTGGTGACATTGGGCGCGCTCGGCGAGGTTGTGCAAGTGGGCTTACACGTTGAAACCGGCACACCGATATATATGGTGCAATTTGGTGGCCGCGATGTCGTGGGTTGTTTGGAAGAAGAAATTGTGTTCGGTTAACGAGGCGGTCATGGCAGTCACGACACAACGGAAAACTACGCCTCATCCGCTTGCGAATGCGCATCCTAACGATGTGGATCGCAAGCGTATCGAACGCGCGTTGGCAAACCGTAAGCGTTATCGTTATGTCGAACCGTTGGTATTGGCGACCCCCGGCGGCTATCGCATTACCAGTCCATGTTGTTCACGCAATATCGATCCTTCGGGTGGCATGATAGATATCGCGCTAATGCTTTATATGTCGTCCCAGGGGGTGTGGTCGCTGTATCGCATGAATCACCCCGAACGCCAATGGGTGTTGCATTCGGAGCTCGCGCGCCTTAATGAATTGTTAGCGCAAATCAATGAAGATCAAGATCGGATTTTCTGGCGATGACCGAGCAAAAAAACACCATTTATTTGGATTACAATGCGCTGGCACCCATCGCCCCGGAATGCATGGATGCGGCCCTCGAATGTATGAGATGGGGCATTGGCAATGCATCTAGCAAACACCATGCGGGTGAACGCGCGAAATATTTTATGATCGAAGCACGCGCGCAAGTGGCGGCGTTGTTGGGCGCTCAAACGGCGGAAATTGTGTTCACCAGCGGCGGCACCGAAAGCATACACACCGCGATATATGGCGCGTTGGCGTTGGCGCCGCACAAACGACACCTAGTGACCAGCCGTGTCGAACATCCCGCCACGCTGCAATTGTTAAAGCATTTGGAAGCACAGGGCACACGTGTGACCTATCTGCCCGTGGATACGCAGGGGCGTATCGATGTGCGGCAGCTGCAACAGGCTATCACGCCGGACACGGCCTTGGTCAGCTTGATGTGGGCGAACAACGAAACCGGCGTGGTGTTCCCGATCGCGGAGATCGCCGCGATTTGTAATGCGCATAAAGTGTTGTTGCACTGCGATGCGGTGCAAGCAGCCGGAAAGCTCCCCATTAATGTGCAGCAGGTCAAAGTAGATTTATTGTCCGTTTCGGGACACAAACTACACGCGCCGCCCGGTATAGGCGCGTTGTTCGTGCGCAAGGGATTGAAGTTGCCGCCGCTGTTATTCGGACAACAAGAACGCGCGCGGCGTGGCGGCACCGCAAACGTGCCGGGCATTGCGGCATTGGGCGTGGCGTGCCTATTGGCGTTCGACACCGTGCCACTGGGTGTGACGCAGATCGCTGAGCGGCGCGACCGGCTGGAGCGCGGTATCGTGGCGCGTTTTCCGTTTGCGCGCGTGAACGGCGGCGCGGCTGAACGTGTGGCAAATACGACCAATATCCGTTTCGGTGAACTGGATGCCGAGGCCCTGTTGCTCAAGCTGGATGGCGCAGGGATATGCGCGGCGCAGGGGGCGGCGTGCAGCGCCGGTGGCGCTGAACCCTCGCATGTTTTAACGGCGATGGGCTTAGACGCGCAAGCGGCGCAGGCCTCGATTCGTTTCTCCGTGGGGCGTTACACGCGCAACGATGAAATCGACACCGTGCTTGAAATATTGCCGCAGATCGTCGCGTCTTTGGTGGCCGATGCGGCGTGACGACTAAACGTTTTTTGTAGCCTGGGTGGAGCGTAGCGGAATCCAGGAGGCTACCTGCTTGGAAATGGCTGTGTAACCGGATTTCGCTACGTTCCTTCCGGGCTATGTTAATAAATTGGAGTCAATATCATGAAAGTCATGCTACGAAGAAATGCCGCCGGTGTGTTATCGGCCTATGTTCCGAAGAAAGATCTCGAAGAACCTATTGTGGCGATGGACAAGCCTGAAATGTGGGGGGGCGTGGTCACGCTCGCCAACGGCTGGCGGCTGGCGCTACCCGAGATGGCGCTGGATACGCGCTTGCCACTCACGGTCGAAGCACGAAAATTGGGTGATTGATATGGCAATCAGCGATGGACAATTGGAACGCATCGAAAAATTACTGCTTGCGGATACTTCATGCAGCAACGTCGCGGCATTACGCTTGGCGTTTCCCGGCCTAGTGGTTACGCGTTGCGACGCGGGCGACATGCAGGATGAAACACCGTTCCGACGTTTTTCTCAGTTTGATGTATATTTGCTCGATACGCGTGATCACTGCGTGCGCCTGACGGCGGACCCCGCACACGCCACTGGTGTCGTGTTGGCGCAGCGGCCATGAGCGAGAACCGGATACCGCTTTCCGATCCAGACATCAGCACGGCGGAGATCGACGCCGTGAGCGCCGCACTCCGGTCGCCCCGCTTGTCGCACGGCCCGCTCGTCACGGCGTTCGAAACCGCGTTCGCGGCCTATGTCGGGCGCAAACATGCGGTGGCGGTTGCCAGCGGAACGTTGGGTTTGTTAGCGAGTCTACGCGCCTACAGCATCGGCGCCGGTCACGAAGTCATCGTCGCTCCTTATGCGTGGCACCAGATTGCGCACGCGGTCATGCTGGCGGGCGCCACGCCAGTGTTTGCGGATATCGACTATTGGTCCGGCACCATGTCACCTGAAAAGGCGCAGGCGAAAATTAGCCCGCACACGCACGCCATTATCGCGGGCAATACCAACGGCCATCCCGCAGCGTGGAGCGCATTGCGCGGTATCGCCGAGCGCCACGGCTTATTATTGATCGAAGATTCGACCGAAGCTATCGGTTCGCGTTACCAAGGAAAACGAGTGGGCGGATTTGGCGATTGCGCGATATTTGATTTTTCACAACCCGGCGCGCTGGTGTGCGGTGAAGGCGGAATGGTCGTCACCGACGATGCAGATATCGCGAGTGGATTACGCAATTATTGCGTGCGGCGCATGGACGAGCGATTCTCGGTCAGCATCACGGCGCGACTGCCGTATCAATCCGCGATGAGCGATGTCACTGCGGCGCTGGGATTGTCCCAATTGCAGCGCATCGACGACATCCTCGCGCGCCGCAAGCGCGTCGAGCAGTATTATTACGATCACGTAAAGTCGTTCGAGGGCATCAAAGATCCCTATATCGCTCCGGATGTCACCGAGGTCCACTGGTTTCTTTACCTGGTGCATTTGGGTACCCGTTTTACACGCCCCAGCCGCGACGCCATCGTCGAGGATTTACGCACAGCAGACGTTGCAGCGGCGGCCTACTGCCTGCCCTTGCACCAACAACGCTTTTATCTCGATCGCGGCCATCGTAAGGGCGAGTGTCTGGTCACTGAAAAAGTGGCTGACCGTGTGCTCGCGCTGCCGTTTCACGCACACCTAACGGACGAACAGGTTTCCTTTATCGTGCAAACCGCGAAAGATGCCTCGGTGAATATCGGCGCGGGTTCGGCGATTTATTTGTAGTGTTAAAGTTGTATAACTTGTTATCGAGAGGAGAAATGTTATGCCAATGATTACCATTCTGCCCAGTAATAAAACGGTGCAATCCACGGAGGGCGTTCGTTTGCTCGATGCGATACTTGCTGCGGAGGTTCCGTTCGCGCACAAGTGCGGCGGTAAAGCCGATTGCGGTTCGTGCCATGTGTTTGTACACGATGGGCGCAAAACGCTTTCTAAAATACAGCGCTTAGAAAATGAAAAACTCGATAGCATCGTCGGCGTCGGTTCCAAATCGCGCCTCGCGTGTCAAGCCAAGGTGGGTTCCGAAAATATTACCGTGGAGCTTTTGAGCTTCGCGTAGAAAAAATGAGCGATTGCCAAGATATGCAATGATAGTGCTTCACGCCGAGTGGCGGGACGCCGTGAGTGCATTGGTGTAGGCATGATGGCGGACGACACTTGCCGCCAGGCATGAGGCTTTTTCGAGGTAGTTCTAAACAACTAGGAGTATAGTCATGCAGAATGATCAAGTGATGATACATGTGCGTTTCGCGCCCAACGGTACAGTGGTGGAAATCGGCGAGCGGCCGGTTGCGGTCGGCGCGCAGGAATGGTTTAACCATCTCAGCGCTACGACGCACGACAGTTATCAGAGTCTATCCGGTGGGCGTGGTTTATTTCGATTGGCGCCCGGCCAACTATCCACCGCAAAGGCGCCTTGGAACAATGGCAAGGGGACGGCATCATGATGGCCGTGGAAAGCGCGGCGATTAAAAACGCATTGCAGGAAGGGTCGGTTATCCCCTATTTGGGACCTGGCGTACTCGCGCTGAATGCGGCCAACGCGAGCGTGCCAAGTTCGCCAGAGTCGCTGGTGCAGCGGCTAGTGGCGAAGGCCAGTGTGCCGCACAAAATCCGCAACAACCTAACGGCGGCGGCGCAGTTTGTCGAGAATTTCAAACACCGCAAGACGCTGGTCGGCATAATGAACGAGGCCTTCAGCGTGGCGGCGCAGGCGACACAACTACAGCGTTTTCTGGCCGCTTTGAATTCTTCGCCGATGATCGTCGATGTGTGGTACGACAATGCGATGGCGGCCGCATTGGGAGACTGTTTTGGAAACTCCAAGAGCGCACCGTGGGGACAGGTGCAAGGCCTCAGTCAATCTGAACATTTCGGACGTTGGACGCAAGCCTATCGCGCCGACAGCACACCGGTGGATGACACGGACATAGGGCAGTGGCAGACATTATTATATAAACCGCTAGGTGGCGTTGCGCCGGCCAAAAACTATCTGGTGTCGGATACCGATTTTGTCGAGGTGCTGACCGAAATCGATATTCAAACGCCCATCCCCAGTGCCGTGCAACAGCGACGTAGCGGTCGCAGTTTTCTATTTCTTGGCTGCCGTTTCGCCAATCAATTGGAGCGCACGTTCGCGCGCCAAATTATGAAGCGTTCATCGGCCAAGCACTGGGCCGTGTTACCGGATGCGCTGACAAAAAATGAGCGTCGTTTCCTTGCCGAGCAGAATATCCAGAGAATCGAGATGCCCTTGGAGGAATTTGCGGCGACACTCACTCAGGTGCAGGAAAATCCGACTCAGCGGCAAGTGGTGAATTGCTAACGCTGCACCGCCAGCGCGCGGTACGAAAAACCCGCGCGAATATAAGCCGATGCGCGGTGTGGATAGGGATCGAATTTAAATAGGGGATGTAGGGTAGTGAGGCGGTTGGCCTCGACACGGCAGGCCTTAAGCCCTTCGCCGAGTATCAAGAAAGGTAAATTGTTTTAACGTGATAGTCACCACCGATTGCCAAATATTCCGCTTCCCCCTTGAGCGCATGACGTGTCAACAATTCACTGTGAAACACTACTTTGACACTGGGCACCTGCACCTCCAGCAAGCAGTCACCGAACTCGCTGGCGACGATACGGCTTGCACTAAATGAAACCAAATTATTTAGCCGCAGCACACTGCCGTCGCCGTGTTGCGGCGCGGCGATCACACGATGTTCGTCGAAGTCATTGATGCCGCGGTATAACGTGACATGGCGGGGGGATGCGCCCCCGCGCGCCAACGACCACTGGCAAAATTCATAAAGCAGGTCGAGCTGCAAATAAATCGCATTGTTGTGAAAGCGGCTCGACATCTTTTCCTCGATGTAATTGGCCCATGCATCCGAGGAAAAAGATCTCAAGGGCATTTTATGGAACGTGGGATAGATACCAAAACGGCTTTCCACCCATGATTTTAATACCGCGCCTTCGCGGCTGTTAGCGTCGAAGCCCCAACCGCGCAGCAGGCGTAGGTAACTGGCGCGAAAACGTCGCTGCGTGGTGGAGATTTGAGTATTTTGTTCCAGTTTAAAAGTTTCGTTCATGTAGCGTTCGAAAGTACTGGATGCCTCCACCGCGTCCATGCAATCACGCAACGCGTTGAATAACGCCGTATGCGATTCGCGCACTCCGGCGATACGTAACAGCGTAGGGTTTTCATTGAACGCGGTGCTGGCGAGCAGGCGCGACAATACGCCCACCAAGTTGGCGCCCAGTCCGGATCCTGCGCTATGTATTCCAAGCTTGTTAAAGTGCATGGATCGCAATGACAGTGCGCGATGCCCGTCCAAGCAAGCGGTTCACCTGTTTGCGCGTTTGCTCCACCGTAATGGGTTTTAGCAAGACGGCGTCGGCACCGCACTGCAAACAGCCGGCAACCAGCGGATCTTCGCGCGACTCTGCGACCAATAGCACCTTTAGTCCATCGATATTTTTTTTGAGCGTGAGCAGCACACCCACGCCGAGGCGCCGCACGACCTCAATCCCAAGCAACACGACATCGGGTTTGTATTGCAGGCCTTTTCGCAAGGCTTCGTCCACATCGCGAAGTTCGTGCGTTTCATTCTCGTCGTGCAGCATGAATTGCAGCGCCGCGCGCATAATTTCGTCGTCGTCGATGACGAATACGCGTTTGTTATCCACTGCGCGCGAGGTGTCTACACCAATTTGCATGTTCTACTCCTGAATCTAGTGGTCGTGAAGGGTATAAGCAAGAGACATTCCCAGCGTACTAAATTCATTTAAATGGCGATTATTTCCAATAAAAACGGCCATTTTATGTGATCGGTAAAATTTATTTTTGTGTGCTGCGCGATGTTCTGTTTGTTACAGCGCGGTGTTGCCCGTGTAGGTTTTGCGACAAATATAACGGCCAAAAAAGAAACCCTGCGCGTCTTAAAAAGTAACTATTATTCAATTACTTACAATTAATTTATCGACATGGCACGGAGCATGCCGTAGACGGGTTGTAACAGTCACCGTGTGCGGATGTGTGTAGTGGAAGTGCGTTAAGCCGACGCGGTGCTGAAAGACAACCCGGCAGTTTTTTATCAACGGAAATACATAGGAGACCCAAACATGTCCGACTTAAGACAGATCGCGTTTTATGGCAAAGGTGGCATAGGTAAATCCACCACCTCTCAAAACACCCTTGCGGCGCTCGCCGATTTGGGTCAAAAAATTATGATCGTCGGTTGCGACCCAAAGGCCGATTCCACCCGTCTGATTTTGCACGCCAAAGCACAGGATACCATCTTGAGCCTCGCGGCTGAAGCTGGCAGTGTAGAAGATCTCGAACTTGAGGACGTGCTTAAAACGGGTTATAAAAATATCAAATGCGTTGAATCCGGCGGTCCCGAACCGGGTGTCGGATGCGCGGGCCGGGGCGTGATCACCTCGATCAATTTCTTGGAAGAAAATGGCGCCTACGAAGATCTTGATTATGTTTCTTACGACGTGTTGGGCGACGTGGTGTGCGGCGGTTTCGCCATGCCCATACGCGAAAACAAGGCGCAAGAAATTTACATTGTGATGTCCGGCGAGATGATGGCCATGTATGCGGCCAACAACATTTCAAAAGGCATTCTGAAATATGCCAATTCCGGCGGTGTGCGGCTGGGCGGTCTGGTGTGCAACGAGCGTCAGACGGACAAGGAAATTGAATTGGCCGAGGCGTTGGCGGCCAAGCTCGGTACTAAACTGATTCACTTCGTGCCGCGTGATAACGTAGTGCAACACGCCGAATTGCGCCGTATGACAGTGCTTGAGTACGCGCCGGATTCCAAGCAGGCGGACGAATACCGCAACTTGGCGAAGAAGATTCACGCTAACAAGGGTCACGGCATCATTCCTACGCCTATCACCATGGACGAGTTGGAAGAGATGTTGATGGAACACGGCATTATGAAAAAAATAGACGAGTCCATCGTCGGCAAGACTGCGGCGGAATTAGCGGCTGCCGCAGCGATGGCGTAACGCGGTACCCAGGGTGCGCCGTGCGCGCCAATGACGACGGTGCGTATGACGCATCCCCTATTAATATGACGAGGAGAGCGCAATGAGCCTCACAGTGCAAGAAACCAAGGTACGAAATAAGGAATTGATCGACGAGGTCCTCAAGGTCTATCCCGAGAAGACCGCGAAGAGGCGCGCCAAACATCTTGGCACCTTTGAAGAAGGCAAGCCGGATTGCGGTGTGAAATCAAACATCAAATCCGTGCCTGGCGTGATGACGATACGCGGTTGCGCCTATGCGGGTTCCAAAGGCGTGGTATGGGGTCCGATCAAGGACATGATACACATCAGCCATGGCCCTGTCGGTTGCGGTCAATATTCGTGGGCCGCACGGCGTAATTATTACATCGGCACGACCGGCGTGGATTCCTTCGTTACGATGCAGTTCACGTCGGATTTTCAGGAAAAGGACATCGTGTTCGGCGGCGATAAGAAACTGGAAAAAATCATGGACGAGATCCAGGATTTGTTTCCGCTCAATCACGGCATCACGGTGCAATCGGAATGTCCGATCGGCTTGATCGGCGACGACATCGAGGCCGTATCGAAGAAAAAATCAAAAGAATACGGCGGCAAAACGATAGTGCCGGTGCGTTGCGAAGGTTTTCGCGGCGTGTCGCAATCGTTGGGCCATCATATCGCCAACGACACCATACGCGACTGGGTGTTCGATAAAATGGGCGACAAGCCCGCGACGTTTGCAAGCTCGCCCTATGACGTTGCCATTATCGGCGACTACAACATCGGCGGCGATGCATGGTCATCGCGTATTTTACTCGAAGAGATGGGTCTACGGGTGATCGCGCAATGGTCCGGCGACGGGTCGCTCGCCGAATTGGAAAATACGCCCAAGGCCAAGCTCAACGTGCTGCACTGTTATCGTTCGATGAACTATATCTCGCGTCATATGGAGGAAAAATACGGCATTCCATGGGTCGAGTATAACTTCTTTGGTCCTTCTAAAATCGAAGCCAGTCTGCGCGAAATCGCCAGTCACTTCGACGACAAGGTCAAGGAAGGCGCCGAACGGGTGATCGCAAAATACAAGGCAATGATGCAGGCCGTTGTAGACAAGTACAAACCGCGCCTGGCGGGCAAGAAAGTGATGTTGTTTGTCGGCGGTTTGCGTCCGCGCCACGTGATCGGCGCGTACGAAGACCTGGGCATGGAAGTGGTCGGCACCGGTTATGAGTTCGGTCACAACGACGACTATCAACGCACTACGCATTATGTGAAAGAAGGAACGTTGATTTACGACGACGTGACCGGTTATGAGTTCGAAAAGTTCGTTGAAAAAGTGCAGCCGGATTTAGTCGGGTCGGGCATCAAGGAAAAGTATGTGTTCCAGAAGATGGGCGTACCGTTCCGGCAGATGCATTCCTGGGATTACTCGGGTCCGTATCATGGCTACGATGGGTTCGCGATTTTCGCGCGTGACATGGACATGGCCATCAACAATCCGGTATGGGGCTTGACCAAAGCACCGTGGAAGTAACTGGAAATTATGTCGGGTGAGCAGGGTGCGAAGCGCCCTGCTCACCCCCATCCCGAAACATTTTAGGAGATGTCATCATGACGCAAAACACCGAGCACGTTCTCGATCACTTCAATCTGTTCCGTGAGCCGGAATACGTGGAGATGTTTGAGAGCAAAAGAAACAATTTCGAAAATCCCGAACCCGCCGCCAAGATCGAACAGGTTCGCGAATGGACCAAGACTTGGGAATACCGCGAAAAGAATTTTTCGCGCGAGGCGCTGACGGTGAACCCGGCCAAGGCCTG
>CAKKRP010000131.1 GCA_919902765.1 Gammaproteobacteria bacterium
GTAACGGCGCTTTGGACGCTGAAGATACAGTGTTATTTGATTCGCTTTCTAAATTGTGGTCGAGGCTGGTGGGTGTATGCGCCGCGCGGTAGTTTTTTTGATCAAGGTCTACAGCTATTTGATCAGCCCGTTTTTGGGGTCGAATTGCCGTTATTATCCCACGTGCTCGGCTTATACCCGCGAGGCGGTAGAACGCTTCGGCGTGTTGCGTGGCGGTTGGTTGGGTTTGCGCCGCATTTCGCGTTGCCATCCGTGGCACGAGGGGGGCGTCGATCCCGTTCCTGAACAATTTCCTAAAAGACGTTAAGCATGGAAAATCAACGATTAATTTTATTTCTTTTGTTGTCATTCACGGTGTTGTTATTGTGGCAGGCCTGGCAACAAGACTATGGCCCGGCGCAGTCCGTAGCAAAAAACGCCGCCAATTCCACGCCTACGACTACGCCGTCGCCGCCTGTGGCCGCTAAAGATGTACCCGTAAGTGCGCCGTCAGCGGCCGTTGCGCCGCAAATCGCCGCCGCCCCCAAGGGTGTTGCCGCCCCCGGTGCCGGTCAACGTATAAAAATTGAAACCGATGTATTGCGTTTTGAAATTGATACGCAGGGCGCGAATATCCAACGCGGCTGGTTGTTAAAATACCCGACTTCTCTCGAAAATAAAGACGATCCTTATCCGTTGATGGGAGACACCGAGGCGATTTTCCATGTCGCGCAATCGGGCTTGCTCGCCAATGCGCCAGCGCCGGATCATCACGCGCTTTATCAAACCGAACAGCGCGAATATAAATTGCAAGCAGGGCAAGATAGTTTATCCGTGGCGTTTGCGTGGCAGTCTCCGGCGGGCGTGACCGTCAAAAAAATCTATACGATGCGTCGCGATAGCTACATCGTGCAGCTCGATTATCAAGTCATGAATAGCAGCCCTAACGACTGGCGCGGGCGTCTCTATGGGCAATTTCAACGTACGGATTATAGCGAACCCGGCAAGACGCAATTCGTATACAGTTATTCGGGTGGTGTCGTTTCTACACCGGAAAAGCCGTATGAAAAAATCGCGTTTTCCGATATGGCGAAATATCAACCTCCTGCCGGTAGCGGCAAAGGTGGCTGGGTCGCCATGTTGCAACATTATTTTATCGCTGCGTGGCTGCCGCCCAAGGATCAAATCCACGGCGTATTTGCGCGCACTCTGGAAGGCGGTTATCACATTTTAGGCATTACCGGTGCGGAAACCCTAGTCCCGGCGGGCGCTCAAGGCACCTTGACCACCTCCATGTATATCGGCCCTAAAGAACAAAAACGTCTGGCCGCCGCTGCGGAAAATCTGCCCTTGACCGTCGATTACGGATGGTTGACCCTGGTCGCGGACCCGATTTATTTGCTGATGGAATTTATCTATCGCTGGGTCGGTAATTGGGGTTGGACGATAATTTTGTTAACGCTGACGGTAAAGCTCGCGTTTTACAAATTATCGGAATCGGCCTATCGCTCGATGGCGAAAATGAAAAAAATCGCGCCCAAATTTCAGGCGTTGCGCGAACGCTATGGCGACGACAAACAACGTTATACGCAGGCGATAATGGAGTTGTATAAAAAAGAAAAGGCCAATCCGATGTCGGGTTGCTGGCCGCATTTGATTCAGGTGCCGGTGTTTATCGCGCTCTATTGGGTGCTGATGGAAAGCGTGGAAATGCGTCAAGCGCCGTTTATATTTTGGTTGCAGGATTTGTCGGTAAAAGACCCGTTTTATGTATTGCCCATCGCCTATGGCGCGATCACGTTTTTACAGCAAAAACTCAACCCTAGCCCTGGCATGGATCCGATACAACAAAAAGTGCTGATGTATATGCCGTTAATCTTCGTGGCGTTTATGGCGTTTTTCCCGGCCGGATTGATGGTCTACTTCATCGTCAATTCCGTCACCTCGATTGCGCAACAATTGTATATCTATCGCAAATACGCGAATGCATGATTATAACGGCGGCGCTAGGCCATGTCTTATCCGGGATCGCAAGACACTATCGCCGCCATCGCCACTCCGCCGGGCCGTGGCGGTGTAGGCATAGTGCGTATCGCCGGTCCGCGCGTACGTGACATCGCGCGCGCATTATTGTCTTCTATTCCGCCCCCGCGCTATGCCAAATATGGGCAATTTCTCGGTGAAAACGCCCAGATTTTAGATGAAGGCCTGGCCCTATTTTTCCCCGCCCCCCATTCATTTACCGGCGATGACATATTAGAATTGCAAGGCCATGGCGGCCCGGTGGTGATGCATTTGATATTGCAGCGCGCATGCGCATTGGGTGCGCGCCTGGCCAAACCGGGTGAGTTCAGTCAACGCGCATTTTTTAACGGCAAGCTGGACCTCGCGCAGGCGGAGGCGGTGGCGGATCTGATTAATAGCACGACCGATGCCGCCGCACGTTCCGCGTTAAGATCTCTGCAAGGCGAATTTTCTAAACGCGTGCGCGGCTTAGTCGATGCCGCCGTCGCATTACGCATGTATGTGGAAGCGGCCATCGATTTTCCCGAAGAAGAAATCGATTTTCTCGCCGACGCGCAGGTGCAAATACGCGTGTCATTACTCCAACAAAATATTGAAAACATCGTGCGTGAGGCGCAACAAGGTGTGGTGCTGAATGACGGTATGCAGGTCGTCATTTTAGGTCAGCCCAATGCCGGAAAATCCAGTTTGTTAAACTGTTTGGCGGGGCGTGACAGCGCCATCGTCACGGATATTCCGGGCACGACGCGCGACGTGTTGCGTGAACAAATTCAAATCGACGGCATGCCATTGCATATTATCGACACCGCCGGTGTGCGCGAGGGTGCGGATATTATCGAGCAAGAAGGCATACGTCGCGCGTGGGCTGAAGTGGCGCGCGCGGATCGCGTTTTATTGCTGGTGGATGACGTGTCAGGGATATCTGCGGCGGAACGCGCGATGCTACGCGATGTGCCGGCCGATGTCGCGGCGTCTATCGTGTTTAACAAGATTGATAAAAGCGGACGCGCGCCGGGAATTGGCGTGTGGGAAGGATATGCCAGCGTCGCGATTGCCGCCAAGACGGGGCTTGGGATCGAGGCGCTGCGCGAGCACTTAAAGAACGCCATGGGTTATCAGGGCGAGGGCGAATTTTTGGCGCGGCGGCGTCACCTAGACGCGCTGCAACGCGCGCGCGCGGCGCTGATGCGTGGCGTTGACGCATTGCGTAGCGCGCGTGCCGGGGACTTGCTTGCCGAGGAATTGCGCATCATGCAAGCGGCACTGAATGAAATCACCGGGGAATTTGATAATGAGGCCTTGCTGGATAAGATATTTTCGAGTTTTTGTATAGGAAAATAGGCTAACTTCAATAGGCCAACGTCCAATGTTACACATGGAACCATGTTAACGATTGATTTCAGCGGAATTGTTGACGTTACCTCAACCACGCTCATGTCGCGATGTGCAGGATACCAATTTACTAAAGTTTACAAATAATAGAGCGATATAAACTAAGGTGTATATTTTTGGTTCCGGAATCGACAGTAGAGACGAGTAGGCTTGCATCAATGAAAAAAAATCTCCCGGTCACTGGGCAGGAGAATGATTATCCAGCGTCCACCACAATTATTTCTACGACGGATCTAAAAGGGATCATCGTAACCGGCAATGATGATTTCCAAAAAGTCAGCGGTTATCGCGCCGAAGAACTCATAGGCGCCAATCACAATATCGTACGCCATCCGGACATGCCGCCTGCGGCATTTGATAATTTGTGGAGCGATTTAAAGGCCGATAATTATTGGCTGGGCATCGTGAATAATCGGAGTAAAAACGGCGATCACTATTGGGTCGAGGCGTATGTCGGTCCGATCGTTGAAAACGGAAAAAAAATCGGCTATGAGTCGGTGCGATTTAAACCGGACCGCGACATCGTGCGGCGTGCAGAGAAATTTTATGCGGCTATAAATCTCGGTAAATCGCCCCGTCGCGCGCTAGGCGGTTTGAGCTTTCGAACGCATTTGATATTGAGTGCATTAGTGGCACTGATTCCCGCCCTTGCAGGATTAACGTCGCTGAATTTCGGTGGAGATTTGGCGGGGGCGTGGCTGGGTTTCGCATGTACTGCATTGCTGAGCGGAATCGCCGCGCTGGTGATGGCGAGGCCCGTGGAAAAACTTTCCGCGCAGGCTATGCAGATCAACAAAAATGCGATTTCGCGTTGGGTTTTCACCGGACGCAATGACGAATTTGGCTGGATACAGTTGGCATTGCGGGCGCAGCACGCCAAAATCCGCACGCTTTCCGGTCGCTTGGATCAGTCCAGCGAGGAATTGGTTGCGGCAGCGGCCGATACAACGGCAATCGCCAAAGATACGAGCGCATCCATTGACAAGCAGCGCGTTGAAGTCGATCAAGTGGCGACGGCGATTGAACAAATGAGTGCGACCATCCAAGAAGTTTCGATAAACACTGCGGCGGCGGCGACGCAGGCCGGCGAGGCAAAAACACAAGCGCTGCGTATTGATAGTATTTCCAATGCAACCATAGAGGCGATGGAAAAACTCGAACAACAAGTGCGTGCCGCCGCTGAAACGATAGGTAAGCTCGCTAAGGACAGCAAAAACATCGGGGGCGTCTTAGAGGTCATACGCGGCATCGCTGATCAAACAAATTTGTTGGCATTGAACGCGGCGATAGAGGCCGCACGCGCCGGCGAAGCCGGTCAGGGTTTCGCGGTGGTGGCGGATGAAGTGCGTAATCTGGCGACGCGCACGGCGGAATCCACGGAAGAAATTAACAAAATGGTCGAAGGTTTTCAGAGTGTTGCGCAGGTATCGGTGTCGGTGATGACCGAGGCCTGCCAACAGGCGCAGAACAGCGTTGGATTAGTCGCCGAAGCGAATAAGGCCTTGCGGGAAATAACTTCCGCGATTGCAACCATCAGCGATATGACAGCACAAATAGCGACTGCTTCCGAAGAACAATCGGCTGTATCGTCGGAGATAAATCGCAGCATACATGAAATCAGTTTGACTCAAAATCGCACCGCTGCGGATGCGGAAAAAACTACCGCTGCGAGTGGACGATTAACATCTATGGCGAAAAATATGCGTTCGGTCGTGAGTCGTTGAGGGTATTGGCTATTGCGTGCTTGTTGAGCGAAATATTATGCGCCTTTGCGTTCAAAAAAACGTCGCGTTTCAAACACGCTGTTTGGAAATTTTGTTTGATCTAAACGCAACAAACGTTTAGACGCAAAATCAAATAGCATGGAATTGTGCGCGCGTATCTCATTTAGCACGGGTACAATTTGCGGATCAAGCAACCCCAAGTTCGCTAGATCGGATGCGGAAAACAACGGCATAATACCGGGTAAAGGATAATCCGAGCCGTTAAGCAATCGCGGATGCCAGTCGCGGCGTTGCAAGACCTCTTTGAGCGCCCAATTGCGATTTAGCTGGGTAAGCGCGGAAATGTCTCCATATAATAATTTTTCATAACGCGGTTCGTCCATCATGCGCGCAAATAGCGCGTAACTGCGTATGCTTGGGCCATGCGGCCCCTGGTCAGTATCTTGATCGCTGCCGTCCGACGCGCAGTGCGCGACGACCACGCGTACGCCATGATCCATGGCGCGCCGCAAGCGCAATGGATTGCCATATTCTTGATGCCCCCCCTGCACGGCGATTTCGAGACCCGCGTGACAGATGATGGGGATATCCAACGTCGCCAAACTCGCGTAAAAACGATCGCAACGAGCGGAGCTTGGGTCTATCCCCTGCGCGGACGGCAACCATTTTACCGCGCGCGCGCCGTCGCGCACGGCGGCGTGTAAGGCCTCAACGCTGTCTTCACGGTAGGGATGAATGGAGGCGGCCCATTCAAAATTGGCGGGAAACGCGTGCGCGACACGCGCCGCATATTGATTCGGGATGTGAAAAATAGAGCGCTCACGATGGATTCGGCCTTGTTCGTCGTGATACCAATCAAACGCGAACAGCAATGCCTTGTATCCGTTCGGCATGACCGCCAACAGATGACGAATACGCGCGACAAACAATTCGTCAAAGGCAGGCGTAGCGTCTTTGACGCAGGCGGCGTTAGTATAAAACGCCTTTTGCATGCTCAAAAACGGATGCCATAGGCTGTCCATGGCGGGGCTGAACCATGTCCCATTGTGCGGGTTGCCGCCTACCAAATGCACATGGCTGTCCCATACTTGGGTGACATCCAAACCGTCCCAAATGGAATGTAACAACGGATGACGAGCCAGTGCTTCCGGCAGTTCATCGAGGCACGGATTGACGATGCCCTGTTCCGGCCAATATTTGCAGCCGCTCGTAAGACCCGCGAGGCTGAGCGAAGTTAACTGGCCTATAAAGCGACGGCGATTCATAGTAAGAGTGGAATTTTATAATAGCGGCACATGGCTATATGCTTATTTGTTTGCTAAAGTATGTCAACCTATTTTAATTGAACGATATAGTTTGGTTTACTAATTTTCGACGATTACCGGTTATTTAGAAAACGGCGAGACCCCTGAGCAATCGGTACTGCGCGAAGTAAAAGAAGAATTGGGTTTGGACGCAGAAATAAGCCATTTTATCGGACATTATTCGCTACTCAAACGCAATCAAGTTATTTTGGCGTATCAAGTGAGTGCTGTGGGGGGTATAAAACCGAATGATGAATTAGTGGAATATAAATTAATGTCGCATAAAGACTTGGCGGCGTTGGTGCCGGTAGAAGTGTCGATGCCGATAAGTCCGGTGTACAGACCCAGCGGCGTCGATTCCGATATTACGATTTTGCCGTTGGTAATGTGGTGTTGGAAGCGTGTGATACCAAACGAAAAATCTAGGCAATGAACATTTTTTTTTGCTATATTTATCGACTCGTTTTTTCACCTTTCTAAGGAGGGCAATTTATGCGTAGGACACCAAAAAAAATCTTCGGTGCGAGTGTAGTTGCCGCGCTACTGTTATGCTCACAGGCGTACGCCACAGAAGTCCATCCTTTTGTACGTATGAATGGCGATTTTGGCGGTACAAAGATGGCAAGTTTTACATATTCCGATGGTAGCACTGCCGAATTGCACGGCGGGGCCTTGTTTACCTTTGCGGGCGGGACAAAGTTTGCGGTTAATGATTTGCCTTTGGTTATAGAAACGACGGCGGGATATAAATTCGACAAGGTAAATGGTGCGAACGGCTCAGCAAGTTTTTCCCGCATACCGTTGGATGTAGTTGCATTATTCAGCCATAGTATGTTGCGGGCTGGAGGAGGTATTACTTATCACCTCAATCCTTCGTTTACTTGTGATATCGCTAGCATTTGCGGCGGCTCGGTTAAATTTTCAAATGCCCTTGGCGTAGTTGCACAACTGGGCATAGAACTGCCCATTGGTAAAAAAAGTTTTGATTTAGGCGCACGATATACTTCTATTAACTATAAGCCCAATAGTGCCGGTGTGTCGAATGTGGACGGTAGCGCGATCGGCTTTTATTTCGGGTCCACTTTTTAATATTCTTATGGTGTTAACGCGTACTTTCCATTTAACGGAAAGTACGCCCGCTCTTTGCAGATTTATCGCGCTTTCTATAACGCAACGCGATGCGTAAATTCCCCGTTTCGCCACGCCCAACTTTAAAAATTCATCCCCAACTGCCCGGCAACCACCCATTCGTTTTGACCATAACCACCGGCTAAATCCGCATGCAACAGAAATAAATTCAAACCCAATCCGGCGGTGAACATGGTCATTTTCGGATTGCTGATGTTTGTACGCGCGCCCGCGCGCAGTTGCAATACCCACACATCCACCTCGCCGCCCAGGGCTAAGTAACGGGTCTTATCGCCTATGCCTACCGGATCGTTTTCGGTGATGTCGAGATCTACCGTGCCCGTAAGGCGCTTGGTGTGGTAGGCGCCGCCGATGCGCAAGGCGGGGCCGATATAGATGTCATTATTAAGCGTGGTTTTATAAGTGGTGGGGATTAAATTTTTGACTACCGCGCCAACGCGCCAATTGCGTTCATAGATATAACCGAGGCCGGTGTCGAGATTGTAGCCGTTTTGTTTTTTTAAATTTTGTCTTATGTCGATTTGGTTTTGGTCTATACCTGCGCCGGAGAAAAACGCATCAAAGCTGGAAATTTGCAAGAACTTAGGCGTGACGCCCCAATAAAATTCTTGATCCTCCAGCGCTTGTTTTTTGCCGAATGCGATGCCGCCTTCTACAACCAGCGCGCCGCGTAATGAGACTGTCGATTGAGATTGTTGCGAAGTGAAATTGACGAGCGTAGGAAGTCCGGTGGTGGTGCCGGAAGTCCAACTGTTAAGATTTGTTACGATGGTATCGAGTGTGTCGGCATCGCTTTTTGCGTAGTGCCCAATGAGGCCGCCGCTGGCCCACGAGTCTACCGTCAGCGCTGCGCCCCAGTGGTGGCCGGAAATTGCCAGCACCGCTGCCCCGGAAGCCGCTAATTCCGCAGGCTTATCGGAGAAACTGCGGAATCCGTTGTTGAGATCTGTGATCGAAGCTGCAAGATTATTTTTGGCTAAGGTCAAATTATTAATTTGTGTCGCGGTTACCGAACCTGCGCCTAAAGTGGATATGGTGTTATTGATTGATTGTAGCGCGGTATCGAAATTCGCTACCGCTGTATCAAATTTTCCTAAATATTTATTGTCGTTAAAATTTGTTAACGCAGTGCGCAAATCCTCCGGGTCCGCGATACGTAATGAGACCGGCACCCCTAACGCAAACCATTTCGTGTTGGACGGTAGTCCTAACAGCGCGGGATTATACAAAGGGGCATTGTGAAAATCGCCCGCCGCGACGCCGGTGCCGCCCATCGCCAAGGCGCGTGCATCCATGGCCATAAAGGGCACGGCGTGTGCGGCCGACGCGCATAGCGCCAACGTAAGCGGTAGTAAGGTAGTGATTTTACGCATGTATAACCTCCATTTTCGATAGTGTACAAATGAGCCATATTTTCTTTAGTTTCTACGAACAATATGCTACTAACTGTTAGTTAGCCTCCCCCTTTGAAAAAGGGGGGAACTTACTTTCAAAATTGTACTGAGTAGTTACCTTTAGTTAACATTGTCATGCACATCATAATATTAATGTCGAGTTTGTGTGCCCGGCGGTTGATGGCTGGCCGCGAACAATTCCTCGATATCTATGCTATCGAATATATATTGTTGATTACAAAATTCGCAGGTGACATCAATATTGCCTTTTTCGATCAGCACCGATTTGGCCTCCGCATAACCTAGGCTGCGGAGCATATTACAGACACGTTCGCGCGTACACGAGCAACGAAAACACAGTGGCTCCGGATCGAACAAGCGTACATCCTCTTCGTGAAATAAGCGCCGTAAAATGTGTTCGGTGGGCAGGGTTAACAATTCAACGTTGCTGACGGTATTCGCCAAAATAGTCACCCGTTGCCAGGCATCCGCGTCTTCATGGGGACGCCCCGGCATTTTTTGTAACAACAATCCTGCCGCTTGTTGGCCATCCGCAGCCAACCACAAATGCGTATCGAGTTGTTCGGATTGGCGAAAATAATTTTGCAAGGCCTCGGCGACGTGTGCGCCTTCGAGCGGCGCGACGGCCTGGTAACGCTCCGCATCGGGTCGATTATCTATGAGTGTCATTACGATGCGGCCCACGCCGAAGATGTGCGCCAAATCACCCTCGGGCACCTCGCCTTCCCAACGCGCCAAGGCCCGCATCGCACGGTCATGTGAACACTCCACTACCACCATCTTGAGCGGCCCGTCGCCCTGCGCCTGCAATATCAACGCGCCTTGGTATTTGAGCGTAGATGCCAACAAGGCGGTCGCTGCCATGAATTGCCCCAACACGTTGCGGATCACGGGTGGATAGTGGTGCCGCTCTAAAACGGCACGCCAGGACGCATCGAGATGTACGATC
Source organism: Gammaproteobacteria bacterium (assembly GCA_919902765.1). Lineage (GTDB taxonomy): Bacteria > Pseudomonadota > Gammaproteobacteria > S012-40 > S012-40 > CAKKRP01. The sequence continues at coordinate 9,938 of CAKKRP010000131.1, forward strand.
TCGCCGCGTATAGGCGCGTGTTCAAATATAAAGCGGCGGTGCGTGTCGGGTTGATGTAGCATCGGTTAGCCTTGCAGTTTCTTTTTAAGCAAATCGTTCAACTGCGCTGGATTGGCCTTGCCCTGCGTCGCCTTCATCGCCTGGCCGACAAAAAAGCCGAATAATTTGTCCTTGCCGCTGCGATACTGCGCCAACTGTTCGGGATTTGCGGCGATGATCGCGTCTATCGCCTGTTCTATCGCGCCACTGTCGGTGACTTGTTTAAGGCCTTGTTTTTCGATCACGGCATCGGCGTCGCCCTGGCCCGCCCACATCGCCTCAAACACCGTCTTGGCGATCTTGCCGGAGATCGTGTTATCGACGATGCGCAATACCAAGCCCCCGAGTTGTTCAGCAGGGACCGGGCTTTGTGCGATGTCGAGATTTTCTTTATTCAATAAGGCGGATAAATCGCCCATCGTCCAGTTCGCCGCAAGTTTGGGCGAGCCCGACACGCGTGCGACGGTCTCGAAATAATAGGCCATTTCCTTGGTCGAGGTCAGCACACTCGCATCATACGCGGAGAGTTGATAATCACGGATAAAACGCCGCTTTTTCTCGTCCGGCAGCTCCGGCATGCTGAGGCGCACGGTGGCGATAAATTTCTCGTCGATTTCCAAGGGCAATAAATCAGGATCAGGGAAATAACGATAATCGTTCGCCTCCTCCTTGCTGCGCATCGCGCGCGTTTCATTTTTGTCGGCGTCGTACAAACGCGTTTCTTGTTTGATTGTGCCACCGGATTCAATGATTTGAATTTGCCGTTCGACTTCAAAATTGATTGCGCGTTCTAAAAAGCGAAACGAATTGACGTTTTTGATCTCGGCGCGCGTGCCCAGTTTTTTCTCACCCTTGGGGCGCACCGAGACATTGGCGTCGCAACGGAAAGACCCTTCCTGCATATTGCCGTCGCAAATTTCGAGATAGCGCACTAATGCATGGATCTTTTTGGCGTAGCTGACGGCCTCTTTGGCCGAACGCATATCGGGTTCCGAAACGATTTCGAGCAAGGGCGTACCGGCACGATTTAAATCTATGCCGCTCATGCCGTGAAAATCTTCGTGCAGCGATTTGCCTGCGTCTTCTTCCAAGTGCGCGCGGGTGATGCCGATGGTCTTGATTTCGCCATCATCCAATTCAATATCCAGCGTACCCTTTTGCACCACCGGCAATTCATACTGGCTGATCTGATAGCCCTTGGGCAGATCGGGATAAAAATAATTTTTACGTGCGAACACCGAGCGCGGCGCGATGGCGGAGCCCACCGACAGGCCGAATTTGACCGCCATGCGCACCGCGTCGTCGTTCAACACCGGCAACACGCCGGGCATTGCCAGGTCGATATTACAGGCCTGGGTATTCGGCGCGGCGCCATAGGCGGTGGACGCGCCGGAAAATATTTTACTGCGCGTGGCCAATTGCGCGTGAATTTCCAGGCCGATAACGGTTTCCCATTCCATAATTCGCCTCGTTTATTTAAATGCTGCGGGTGTACGCGCGTGCCAATCGGTCGCTTGTTGAAATTTATGCGCGACGTTCAACATCCGCGCCTCGTCGAAATAATTGCCTATCATTTGCAATCCGACCGGCAAATTATCGACAAACCCGGCGGGCAGCGACATCCCCGGCAGACCCGCTAAATTCACGGCAATGGTATAAATATCCGACAAATACATCGTCACCGGATCGTCGGTTTTTTCGCCGATGCCGAAGGCCACGCTAGGCGCGGTGGGACCCATGATCACATCGACTTCTTTAAACGCCGCGACAAAATCCTGCGTCATCAAGCGCCGCACGCGTTGCGCCTTGATGTAATAGGCGTCGTAGTAGCCGGCGGATAATACATAAGTGCCTATCATAATGCGGCGTTTGACCTCCGCGCCGAAACCTTCGCCGCGCGAACGTTTATACAAATCTTCAAGGTTGCGCGGATTCGCGCAGCGATAGCCATAACGCACACCGTCATAGCGCGCCAAATTGGACGAACACTCGGCGGGCGCGATGACATAATACGCCGGTACGGCAAGTTGGCTGTTAGGCAGGCTGATTTCTTTGATCTCCGCGCCGAGTTTTTGGTATTCCGCGATCGCGTCATGGATCGCCTTGGCGACCTTGGGGTCCAGACCGGCGCTGAAATATTCCTTGGGCAGGCCGATGCGCAGGCCTTTTAATGAATCGTTGAGGGTCTTGGTGTAATCCGGCACGGCACGATTGACGCTGGTCGAATCGCGCTCGTCGAACCCGGCCATCGCGTTTAACATCAGCGCGGCGTCTGCGGCGGTGCGCGTCATCGGCCCGCCTTGATCCAAGCTCGATGCGAACGCGATCATGCCGTAACGCGACACCCGGCCATAGGTGGGCTTGATGCCGGTGATGCCGCATAGCGCGGCCGGTTGGCGTATCGAACCGCCGGTGTCGGTGCCGGTGGCCGCCGGGGCGAGGCCTGCGGCGACGGCGGCCGCTGATCCGCCCGACGATCCGCCCGGTACCTTGGCGGTATTCCACGGATTCTTGACCGCGCCGTAATAACTCGTCTCGTTCGACGAACCCATTGCGAATTCGTCCATATTGGTCTTGCCCAACATCACCATGCCTGCGGCATCGAGTTTTTCAACCACTGTGGCGTTATAGGGCGCGATAAAGTTATCGAGCATGCGCGATCCGCAGGTGGTCTTGACCCCTTGCGTGCAAAAGATGTCTTTTTGCGCCAGCGGGATGCCTGTCAACACACCACCGCGCCCCGCGCCACGTTGGGCGTCGGCCTGGCGGGCCTGGGCCAGCGCGCGTTCGGCGGTCACTGTAACAAAACAGTTCAAGGTGGGGTCTAAGCGGGTGATGCGATCCAAATAGGCCTGCGTCAATTCAACGCTGGAGATCTTTTTGGCTTGCAACTCTTGCGAGAGTTGCGCAAGCGTATGGTTTAACATGTAGCTTCCTCAAGACAGTGGCGGTGGCCGTGCTTTCTCTAATACAATGAATTACAATTTGTTAGCGCGCCTGCTTCGCTATATCGAGCGGTAATTCAGACACGCTTTACGATGGATTAACCGCACCGATTGACCGGCATATAGTTTGCTATTGGTTTGGTATACCTAATCCATATGTTCTAGGGTAGCTCGAAAAACGGCACACGGGAAAGGTTAAAGGATTATATTCCGTATGCGGTGTTTTTAGCGACCTTGCGCTGCCTATTCGATGACCTTGGGCACGAGATATAGCCCACCTTCTACTTGGGGGGCAATGCCCTGGAATAAGGCGTGTTCATCGTTAGCGGTGACGACATCCGGGCGCAAGCGTTGGGACATCGGCAGCGGATGGGCGAGCGGTTCGATGTTCGCAGTATCGACCACCGACATTTGTTCGACTAAATGTAAGATGTCGGTGAGGTTTTGGGCGTAGACTGGTATATCGTTGGTGTCGAGCGCCAAACGCGCAAGGTGCGCGATTTTTTCGATGTCGGTCTGTTTGAGGTCGGACATGGGGGCTCCCGGTGTGACTAAGACGCGTGTAAACGCAAACGTTATCACATCCTATGGCTTGTCCAAAACCCCCAGACATTGTTAGAGTAACGAGTTTTATGAATTTTCTGATATCTCCCACACACTTAGGGGCAAAGGACACACATGTTCGGGCGCTTTAAAGGTCTATTCTCCAGCGACCTCTCGATTGATCTGGGCACGGCAAACACGCTGATCTACGTGCGCGGCAAGGGGATCGTACTCGCGGAACCTTCGGTCGTGGCGATACGCCAAGAGCGTGGCCCCGGCGGTCCTAAATCGATTGCGGCGGTAGGCCTGGAGGCCAAACGTATGTTGGGCCGTACGCCCGGCAACATCACCGCCATCCGGCCGCTCAAAGACGGCGTGATCGCCGACTTCACGGTCACCGAGAAGATGTTGCAGCATTTCATCATGAAGGTGCATGAAAACCGTTTCTTCCGCCCCAGCCCACGGGTGCTGGTGTGCGTGCCGTGTGGCTCCACCCAGGTGGAACGCCGCGCGATACGTGAGTCCGCCGCCGGTGCGGGCGCGCGTGAAGTCTATCTGATCGAAGAACCGATGGCGGCGGCGATTGGTGCGGGTATGCCCATCGGCGAGGCCAGCGGCTCGATGGTCGTCGATATCGGCGGCGGCACCACCGAGGTCGCGGTGATGTCCTTGAACGGTATCGTCTATTCCGCCTCGGTGCGTATCGGCGGCGACCGCATGGACGAAGCGATCATCAACTATGTGCGTCGTAATTACGGCACCTTGATCGGTGACGCGACGGCGGAACGCATCAAATTCGAGATCGGCACCGCCTATCCCAGCGACGAGGTGCGCGAGATCGAGGTGCGTGGGCGTAACTTGGCCGAAGGCGTGCCGAGGAGCTTCACCCTCACCAATAATGAAATCTTAGAGGCCCTGCAAGAGCCGCTGTCGGGCATCGTCAGCGCGGTCAAGGCGGCGCTGGAACAAACTCCGCCCGAATTGGGCTCGGATGTCGCCGAGCGCGGCATGGTGCTGACCGGCGGCGGGGCCTTGTTGCGCGACTTGGATCGCTTGCTGATGGAAGAAACCGGCCTGCCCGTCATCGTCGCCGAAGACCCGTTGACCTGCGTCGCCCGGGGTGGCGGTCGCGCGTTGGAAATGATCGACGAACATGGCGGCGAAATTTTTGCGGTAGAGTAGAATAGCCACTTCTTGACGAGATAATCCCAACACCCCTTTCCCGCGCGGGCCTACGTCATTTTGGGGTGCGCAGGGATTGTGGCTGGGCTGCACGGTAGGTCGATTTATGCTTAAGCTGACTGGCGGAGGCCGTTATTAAACCGCTATTTTACGGGGAAGGCGCGACGCTGCGCCTGGTGGTGCTGGTCTTGGTGTCGGTGTTGTTAATGATCGCCGATCACCGCGTGCATTATTTGGAAAGCGTCCGCGCGTCCTTGGCCACGGTCGTCTATCCTGTGCAGTATGTCGTCGATGCGCCGGTGTCGATGTCGAACTGGTTGGGGGATAATCTCACCACACGCGCCACGTTACAGGAAGAAAACCAACGTTTACGCGGCGAAGAAACCGTGCTTAAGGCGCAGTTGCAGCGCTATATTTCGCTCGAAATGGAAAATATGCGCCTGCGGCGGTTACTCGATTCCACCACTCAGTTGGGGGACAGACTGCAAGTCGCGGAATTATTGGCGGTCGATCTCGACCCCTTCACGCGCCAGGTATTGATCAACAAAGGCTTGCAACACGAACTCTATATCGGTCAACCGGTCTTGGATGCCGATGGTATCTTCGGGCAGGTCATCCACACCACGCCGCTTAACAGCGTGGTAATGCTGATCACCGATCCCGGCCATGCGCTGCCCGTGCATGTCAATCGCAACGGCTTGCGCGCCATCGCAGCCGGTACCGGCAACAATCAAAAACTCGAATTGCTCTACATCCCCAACAACGCCGATATCAAGGCGGGCGATTTATTGCTCACCTCGGGTTTGGGAGGCACGTTTCCCGCCGGTTATCCGGTGGGTATAGTGACCGAGGTGACGCCGGATTCCACGCAGGCCTATGCAACGGTCTATGCCGAACCTAAGGCCTTATTGGACCAGAGTCGCGAGGTGATGTTGCTGTGGACCGACAAGGCCTTGCCGCCATTACATTCCGACAAGGCGGACCGCGCCGAGGCTAAGGCGGCCAAGGCGGCGGCAGCGGCGGCAGGCGCAGCGGTCGTTACGCCGCCGCCAAGCGCGACGGTACCGGCGGCGCTGCCACGGCCCACGGTTTCCCCAGCCAATAGTTTGCCCGTGCCCGCTGCGGTCGTGCGGCCCCCTGGTGCGGATGTGCCGCCGGGAGAAGTCGAATGATGCCCTATACCACGCGTACGGGTACCGGTGCCGTCGTGGCCAGTTTTGGCCTTGCGATAGTCTTGGCGATTATTCCGTTGCCCGAGTGGTTGCGCTATTTGCGTCCCGAATGGGTGACGCTGATGGTGATTTTTTGGAGTTTGGCGGTGCCGGGGCGCATCAACGTCGGTACCGGCTGGATCTTGGGTTTGATCATCGATATCTTGTATGGCACGTTGATCGGGCAGCACGCCTTGGCATTGGCGGTGGTGAGTTTCATCACCGCGCGGTTGCATCAACAAATCCGCATCTATCCGATGTGGCAGCAGGCCTTGTCGGTGTTCACCTTGGTCGCGCTCAACCAATTGTTGGTGGTGTGGGTCAAAGGAATCGCCGGGCAGCCGCCGAAAACGTGGTTTTATTGGGTACCGTCGCTTACGAGTGCGTTAATCTGGCCGTGGTTATATATCTTTATGCGTGAAATCCAACGGCGTTATAAGGTCATGGACGAACGGACAGGTGCCTAACATGCGGGGGCAAATTTAACCATGGCACGGCGCATTACTCTCAAAGACGTAATCCGCGAGACCGAGGTCTTTTCGGGACGCGTCATCTTCGCAGGTGTCGTGATCGGCGTGTTAGCGCTGGCCTTGGTGGCGCGGTTGGTCTATTTACAGATCGTTAGCTACGATCATTTCCAAACGCTGTCGCACGATAATCGCGTTACCATCGCGCCCATTACGCCGACGCGTGGGCTGATTTATGATCGTAACGGCGTGGTGTTGGCGCAAAATCTACCTTCGTTCAGCTTGGAAATCACCCCCGAGCGGGTCGGTAATCTTGCCACCACCTTGGAAGCGCTTGGAAAACTCATACGGATCGAGCCGATAGATCTCAAACGTTTTGAAAAACTGCGCAAACAGATCTCTCAATTCAAGACAGTGCCGTTGCGCTATCGCTTGTCAGAGGAAGAAGTCGCGCGCTTTTTTGTGCGCCGCTATCAATTCCCCGGCGTCGAGATCCGCGCGCAATTGATGCGCCATTATCCCTTGGGCACGACGGCGGTGCATGCCATCGGCTATGTGGCGCGCATCAGCGAAGACGAACAACGCCAATTGGACGATTCCAATTATCGCGGCACTGATCAAATCGGCAAGGTCGGTGTGGAACGTTGGTATGAAGACGATTTACACGGCGTCACCGGGTTTAAAGAGGTCGAGACCAACGCCAGCGGACGCGTTATCCGCGTGTTGGCGCAGACGCCACCGGTGCCGGGTAAAAATTTACATCTGAACATCGATATACGCGCGCAACAAGCGGCCGAGGCGGCCTTGGGCAAGATGCGCGGCGCGGTGGTGGCGATGAATCCCAAAACCGGCGAGGTTTACGTGTTGGCCAGCACGCCGGGGTTTGATCCGAATCCGTTTGTGTTAGGCATCGATTCCGACGAATATAGCGCGCTGTCCACGTCGCCCGATCAGCCGCTGTTTAACCGGGCGATACGCGGGCGTTATCCGCCCGGCTCCACGATCAAGCCGTTTATGGGCTTGGCGGGTTTGGAATATGACGTGATGTTGCCGACCAAAGAGATTTCCTGCAACGGCGGTTACAATTTGAAAGGCGATCCCCATCGTTATCGCGATTGGCGTAAACACGGGCATGGTATCGTCAATTTACGCACCGCAATACGCGAGTCATGCGACGTGTATTTTTACGATTTGGCGCTCAACTTGGGCATTGATCGGATGGCCGAATTCATGACCAAGCTCGGACTTGGCAACAAAACAGGCATCGACATCAAGGGCGAGGTCGCTGGGCTGGTGCCGTCGCGCGAATGGAAAATGCGCGCGCGGCGTGAGGCCTGGTATCCCGGTGAGACCTTGATTGCCGGCATCGGCCAGGGATTTAATCTGACCACCCCGATACAACTGGCCGCGGCGGCAGGCACGATGGGCACGTTTGGGCAGCGTGTGCAACCCATCTTGGCGCGCGCCTTACAAGACCCATTGACCGGCGATATGGAGTATTTTCAACCCGTTAAACTCGCCAGTGTACCGATGGTCAATCGCGCCAATTGGGATCAAGCCATCAAGGGCATGATCGCGGTGGTCAACGACCCGCGCGGCACCGCATACCGCTTGAGCGTAGGGGCCAAATACACCATCGCGGGCAAGACCGGCACTGCCCAGGTGTTTGGCTTACGCCAAGACGAAACCTACGACAAAGACAAAGTCGATGAACGCCTGCGTGACCACGCGCTATTTATATCTTTCGCCCCGGCCGAAGATCCCCGTGTGGCCTTGTCCATCATCGTCGAAAACGGCGGCAGTGGTGGACACTCGGCGGCCCCCATCGCGCGTGCGATTTTTGATCAATTGTTATTGGTCAATCCCTCATGAGCTACTCACAACGTCAATATCGCGGTGGTTGGAACGATTCTTCGGGTTCTTTCGGCGTATTGCAGCGCTTTCGTTTAGATTGGCCGTTATTTATCGGTTTACTTGCGCTGTCCTTCTTTGGATTGGTGACGCTGTATAGCGCCAGTGCTCAAGAATGGGGTGCGGTGTTGCGTCAATTGTTGCGTTTATGCTTGGCATTCGGCCTGATGTTGGCATTGACGCAAATGCATCCGCGTTATCTGGAATTATGGACGCCCTGGTTTTACATATTGAGCCTGATCTTATTGCTGGCCGTGTTGGTGGTCGGCGATGTCGGCAAGGGCGCGCAACGCTGGTTGAATTTGGGCGTGATGCGCTTCCAGCCCTCTGAGTTTATGAAGCTGGCGGTGCCGTTGATGGTGGCCTGGTATATCCGCGATAAACACCTGCCCCCTAGTTTTATGCACATATTTGTGATCTTGGCGATTATCTTGACACCGGTGTTGCTGATCGCCAAACAGCCCGATTTAGGCACGGCCGTGATCGTCGCGAGCGCAGGTATTGCCGTGTTGTTTTTGACCGGCGTTAGTTGGTGGTTGATCGGTAGTTTCGTCTCTTTGGTGGCGGCGGGCGCGCCTGTCGTATGGTTCTATCTGCTACACGACTATCAGCGCCAGCGCATTTTGACCTTCGTAGACCCCGAAAATGACCCTTTAGGTAGCGGATATCACATCATACAGTCCAAAATCGCTATCGGTTCCGGCGGTTTATACGGCAAGGGCTGGCTCAACGGCACGCAATCGCAGCTCGATTTCCTGCCCGAGCGCTCTACCGACTTCATCTTCGCCGTGCATGCCGAAGAATTCGGCCTGTTGGGCGGCTTGGCGTTATTGGGCATATACGTCTTCATCGTCAGTCGCGGCATCGGCATCGCCTACCGCGCCCAAGACACCTATTCGCGCCTGGTGGCAGGGGGCTTAATCCTAAACTTCTTCGTGTACGTATTTATTAACATGGGCATGGTGTCCGGCCTCTTGCCCGTGGTCGGGGTGCCGCTACCGCTAATGAGCTATGGTGGTACCTCGGTAGTTACCCTATTGGCGTGTTTTGGTGTTATTATGAGTATACATAATCATCGTAAGCTATTGCCGTCTTAGGTCGTGTATGGGTTCGATTCGTAGTGTCGGGTGTGTGCTCGGCGTGTTGCTGTTGGCCTTAGAGGGGTGCGCGAGTTCCTCTGCAACCAAGTCCAGCGCACCGCTTGCCCCTGCGGCCGAAGAAGCCCTTGCGCCGGATGCGCCGCCGATCATTCTAACCCAAGTAGAACCCGCCCCCGTTATTGCCAGTAACCCTGCGGAACCCGCTGCCTCCCCTATCCCCGCCGCGCCACCCCTTGGGTTGCCCGCATTGCGCATACGTGGTCCGCTAGATCGCCCGGAAGTCCATGCTTTTATTGAAGAATTGGCGCGTCTACAGCATTTTGATCGCCAGCAACTCGCGGCTTTATTCAGCACCATCAAACCCCGCGCCAAAGTCGTAGAGGCCATCTCGCGGCCCGCCGAGGCCCAGCCCTGGCACAAATACCGGCCACGCTTTATCCAGGCCCAGCGCATCGATCAAGGCGCGGCCTATTGGCGCGCGCACAGCCAATATTTCAACGCCGCGCAGGAATCGTTTGGCGTGCCTCCGGAAATCATCACCGCCATTATGGGGGTTGAAACGCGCTATGGTGCCAATGCCGGGGGCTTTAAGGTGGTGGAATCATTGGTGACGCTGGGCTTTGATTACACGCCGCGCACGACGTTTTTCCGCAAAGAATTACAAGAATTCCTGTTGCTATGCCGTGAAGAAGGCTGGGATCCGCGCAGTATTAAAGGGTCTTACGCAGGCGCGATGGGCCTAGGGCAGTTCATGCCCAGCACCTATCGGCGATTTGCGCTGGATTTCGACGGCGACGGCAGACGCGATCTGCATAAAAGCGCTGCCGACACGATAGGTAGCATCGCCTATTATCTCTATTCGCACGGCTGGGGCGCGGGCGCGCCTATCGTCGTCCAGGTCACCACGCAAGGCGATGCCTACACCCGTTTTATCACACGCGACTTCAAGGCCGACACCCCGCTAATCGAAATGCGTGAAAACGGCGTGACCTGGGATGAAGGCGTGGTCGCCGAACGCGGCGGGTTGTTCGCATTAGAAAATACCGGTGGCATAGAACACTGGGTCGGGTTTTCAAATTTCTACGCCATCACGCGTTATAACCGCAGCGTGCATTACTCGATGGCCGTATACGAATTGGCGCAAGAGATCTTGCGCCGTCGCTCGGTGCAATTGACAGAATCGAATTAAACCCCATTCAATTTCCTTCACGCATACATATTCAATCGCATCCTCGCTGAACATTGCGCAAAGAATATTCGAGCTAGATGCCAGGTGCGCTATAGTGTCGCCTGATCAAGAATTCCCGAGGTGTCCATTGAACAGAATCGCCTTCTTAATCACAATACTTTACATGCCACTCAGCGATGCCGCAGATGTCACCAGCGGCTTCATAATGGAAAAAACCTGGGGCAATACAAACAACAAGGCGTATGGCAGCGCCACCGGTTTTCGCGTGGGACTCAATGCAGGCGTTCCCGGGTTAAATGTGGAGGGCACCTACGCCGTATTAGGTCGCTTTCAACGCAAGACAGTAACTAATCGCGATATCGAAGTAAAAGCGTTTTCAGTTGTTGGGTTAAAACCCTTCCCGTTAGGCCAAACGCTGACCATTTCGCCAATGGTCGGCGTCAACCAATGGCAGACATGCACTGCCAACGCGGGCGAATGCGCCGGCAGCGACAAGGGACTGGGTGTGTTGTATGGCGTACAAATGGCTGATCAATATTATCCTAGCCTATCCGTGCGCATGTCCTACGTCCGCAACGAAAACATTGCCAATCTCAGGATAGACACATTAACGCTGGGTGTCGTGCTGAGTTATTAGCGCATGTCCAGGTTGATGGCGTCGTCCACGGCGTCACTGGAACCTATCTCAAAATGAGCGATAACATGCCAAATGATGCGCATAAACCTCGCGGCCATTCGAGTAGTCGAGAGTTTGAAACTAGCGCCTTTCTTCGTCCAAAACAAGTTATTTCCAGCTCAGCCGGATGGATTCGAATGTAAAAGGCGCAATCGAAAGATTATTCATCGCCCCGGTATTTGTATCCGGCAACGCCGGAGAATTGCAACTACCGCTACCGGACACTTTTACTTTGCCAGTATTATTCTGTTGACTAGCGATGATATTAATTGTGCGAGCACCAAGAGCGGTTTGTCATTCGCGATTATCGCGGATGAATTTTTTAGATGGCGGAGGATGTGCGCCCTAGTCCTGCGTTGCATGCTGGGCCATCGGCTTATAACGTCCGTCCCCATAATACTTGTTTTCGAATTACAAGTATGTCACAATCGGAAGACGCACTAATCCGCTGTTTTTACTTGAGTATTTTGCATGCGGCTACCAGTAGCTCCACCCAATTTCGAGGTCTTGTTGCAAGACACGGTTGCGCGCGGTTCGACCGCATTGAACCGGGTGCTGGGTGCCTTTACCGAGGTGGATGGGCAAGGCCGCTACCTGCACTGGGACAAATTGCGGCACCTGCCCGCGCCGGAAGGTTTTAGCTCCGAACAATGGTGGCTGGGCATCAAAATGGCCCGGCGCAAAAACTATAAACCGTTGCCGCTCACCGATAAACAGGGTATCCCTTTTTGCTACTGCTTGCCGGCCATCGTGCAAAAAGAATTGCACTGGTTGGACCGGCACACGTCCGGCTCACTGCAAGCCGAAGAAGCCATCACCGATCCGCAAACCCGCAACACGTATTTGATCCGCAGCTTGATCGAGGAAGCGATCAACTCCAGCCAACTGGAGGGTGCCTCCACCACGCAAAACGTGGCCAAGGAAATGCTTCGGCAGGCGCGCGCGCCGCGCAACAAAAGCGAGCAGATGATTTTCAACAACTATCAGGCGATGCGTTTTATTCGTGACTGCAAGAACGACCCGCTAACGCCGTCGCTGGTGTTTGAATTGCAGCGCATCCTGACGCGCGACACACTGGACGACGCGAGTCAGGCGGGACGCTTCCGCCGCGCGGACGAAGACATTCATGTGGTGGATAACGCCAGCCACGTGGTGCTGCACGAGCCGCCGCCCGCAGATGAATTGCCCGCGCGCTTGCAGGCGCTGTGCGATTTCGCCAATGCCGAGTCGATGCGATCCGCTGCGCCGGACGTTTTCTTGCACCCGGTGGTGCGGTCCATCGTGCTGCATTTCATGCTGGGCTACGACCACCCGTTTTGCGATGGCAACGGCCGCACCGCGCGCGCGCTGTTTTATTGGGCCATGGCGCGGCAGGGCTATTGGCTGACGGAATTTATTTCCATCTCACGCGTGATCAAGAAAAGCCCGGCGCAGTACGGCAAGGCGTATTTGCATTCGGAAACCGACGACAATGACGCGACGTATTTTTTGATTCACCAACTGGAAGTGATTCATCATGCCACTACCGCCTTGCATGAATATTTGCGCGGTAAGGTGCGCGATATCAACGAAGCCGAACAGATGCTCACGCACAACGCGCGTCTGAAAGACCGGCTAAATTTCCGACAACTGGCGCTGTTGCGGCACGCATTGAAGCATCCGCGTTTTGGCTACGTGATCGAGGAGCACCAGCGCTCGCATGGCATTTCGTATGATGTGGCACGCAAGGATTTACTGTTTATGGCCGAAGAATTAAAGTTGCTCACCAAAACCAAGGAAGGAAAGCGCTATCTGTTTGTGGTCCCCCAAGATATTGAGCAAAGACTGCGCAAATAATGAACGGGGCCGAAACCCGCGCAGTGCCTGATCGCCCCAAGCGAGGGATGTCCTTAACTCCTCCCCTTCCCTGGGTGGGGCCACCCCTCTCCTGCCCATAACTGCTATAATGCACAATATCAAATGTATCTAAGAGGAAAGGGCGCTATGCGCTTCGCCCCGTGGCAACTCTTGGTAGTCGCTGCGATGTTAAAGGCCTGTGCGACCACGCCGTTGGTAGACCCCAGCGCGCGGCGTTTGTCGGCGGATGCCATTGACGACGCCGTGCCGCGTGCCGAGCCGTTGAGCAAGTACGGCAACCCGCCTTCCTATGTCGTCGAGGGCAAGACCTATCGCACCTTGCGCAATAGCCGCGATTTTAGCGAGCAAGGCGTGGCCTCGTGGTATGGCGCGGATTTTCATGGCAAACGCACGTCGAGCGGCGAATCCTACGATATGTATGCGATGACCGCCGCGCATCGGGTGTTGCCGCTGCCGTCATATTTAGAAGTCACCAATACCGAAAACGGCCGCCGTGCGGTGGTGCGCGTCAATGATCGCGGTCCGTTTCGCAAGGATCGGGTGTTGGATCTTTCGTATGCGGCGGCGGTCAAATTGGGCGTGGTCGAAAATGGTACCGCGCAGGTGCGTTTGCGTGCGTTGACGCCGGGTGCGGATGAAGACGAACCGGCGGCCGCAGACGACGCCTTTTTTATCCAAGTGGGCGCGTTTTCGAATGAACCCAACGCCCTACGCATGCGTGAACGCTTATTACGCGGGACACTCGCAAGCCCAGTGCAGGTCTCGCGTGTGGTGCATGACGACAAGCCGTTTTACCGCGTGCGTGTCGGCCCAGTGGCCAATCGCGAGGCGGTGCGTATATTGCTGGCGCGTTTAGAACACATGGGTATTGCGGATACGCATATCATAGTTGAATAATCTGAGGAGTCATGTTGGCAATGCGGTGTGATAAAAAGCGCCTAATCGCGATATTGTGTTTGATATGCGGCGCAACGGCGGCTCAGGCCGCTCCACCTCCGTTGGCGCCGCTGGCGGCCAAGGCCTATATATTAATCGATTTTCATACCGGCATGATAATCGCGTCCAAGGATGCCGATGTGCCATTGGAACCGGCCAGCCTGACCAAGATGATGACCACCTATGTGGTCGAAAAGGAATTGCGCGCCGGGCACATCCGCCTGACCGATCAGGTCAAAATCAGCAAACGCGCCTGGCAGATGGGCGGTTCGCGGATGTTTATCGAGGTCGGCAAGAGCATCGCGTTGCAAGAATTATTGCACGGCGTGATCGTGCATTCGGGCAACGACGCCAGTGTGGCCTTGGCCGAATATATCGCGGGCACTGAAGAGGCCTTTGTCGATTTGATGAATAAAACGGCCGCCGAATTAAAAATGCAGACCTCGCATTTCATGAACGCGACCGGCCTGCCGCAGGCCGGTCATTATAGCTCAGCGAGCGATTTGGCCTTATTGGGCCAGGCGATTATTCGCGACTTTCCGGAACACTATGCATGGTATTCGGAAAAAGAATACACGTTTAATCGCATCAAACAACTAAATCGCAATCGTTTGTTATGGGAAGGCGAATCTGTCGATGGCATCAAAACCGGCCATACCGATACGGCGGGATATTGCATCGCGATTTCAGCGGCGCGCGATACGATGCGTTTGGTCGGTGTAGTCTTGGGCACCAAGAATGAAACCTCGCGTACGGTGGAAAGCAAAAAATTATTGAATTACGGATTTCAATATTACGAAACGCATAAAATCTACGGCGCGCGTCAGCCCATCGCCAATTTGCGCGTGTGGAAGGGCGCGGCGGATAATTTGGCTGTTGGTGTGGAACAGGATTTTTATATCACTTATCCGCGTGGCGAATACGCACGTTTGCTGTCCAAGGCCAATATCGATAAGCGGATTATCGCCCCTGTGGCGCGCGGTCAGGTGTTGGGTAATATCAGCATCATGTTGGATAAAAAGGCGATCGTGACGCGAGATTTAAACGCGCTCAATGAAGTCCCTGGGGGCGGCATGATAGGCAACGCCATCGACGATGTGCGGCTGACGCTTGAATAATTCCATTGTTTATCTGAATGGCGCATGGATGCCCATGGCGCAGGCCACCGTGCCGGTGCTGGATCGCGGATTTATTTTTGGCGATGGTGTGTATGAGGTCGTGCCACTCTATCACGGCAAATATTTTCGGCTCGAACAACACCTGGCGCGCTTGCAGCGCAGCTTAGACGGCATTCGTCTGATCAATCCGCATAGCGTCGCAGAATGGCGCGGCGTGCTGGAGGAGCTAGTGGCGCGCAATCCCGCCGCGCCGCAGCAAACGGTGTATATGCAAATCACGCGCGGTGTCGCGCCGCGCGATCTCGCCTTTCCTAACGTTCCGCCGACGGTATTTGCGATGCTCAATCAAATCCAAGCGCCAACGCGCGCCGCGCAACAACGCGGCATCTCGGCCATCACGGTGGAAGACCTGCGGTGGCAACATTGCGATATCAAGGCCATCACCCTATTGCCCAATGTGTTGGCGCGCCAGCAGGCCTTGGATGCGGGCGTGCAAGAGGCGATTTTGGTGCGCAATGGCGAGGCCCTGGAGGGTGCCGCCAGCAATTTATTTATGGTCCGTGGCGATGCATTGATCACGCCGCCACAAGGTCGAAATTTATTGCCGGGGATAACGCGTGACGTGGTGTTAACGCTCGCGAGCGAGGCCGGTATGCGCGCACGCGAAGGTGCCCTCACCATCGCCGGGTTGCGCGCCGCCGATGAGCTCTGGTTGACCAGTTCCAACAAGGAAATTCAAGCGGTTACGCGCTTAAATGGTGGGCCGGTGGGCAGCGGGGTACCGGGGCCTTGGTGGGAGATACTGAGCGCTCGCTATGACCTATTTAAAGCAACGTTAGTGGGGATTTAGCGCGCTTTACTTAAACCCCAATTCTTTAGTACAATAGTCGGACATTTGCAATTCTTACATAGTAGTCGTTTTATGTCTGGCATACCGAGTGATCGTGACAGTATTTTCGAATACCCATGTCGTTTTTTCATCAAGGCCATAGGCTATAACCGGCCGGAATTTCGTTCCACGATATTGGCCCTGGCGCAACGGCATGCGCCCGAGGTGATGGATGGCGACATCCAACAGCGCTATTCCGCAGACCACAATTACCTCGCCTTGACCATTACTATGTTGGCGCAAAGCCGCGCCCAATTGGATGCGATCTATACCGAGTTGAGCCGTCATGAACTGGTGTTGATGGCGTTGTAATCCACTATTTTTGTAGAAATATCAAGGGTTATAGCGAGGTCGCGGCGACACTTGCGACAAAATCTGGGATAATGCGCCATGCCCACGCCGAATATACTCATCGCCCGCCATCTGGGCCTGTGTGAATACACACCGGCGTGGACGGCAATGCGCGAATTTACGGCCGCGCGCAACGCCGCGACGCCGGATGAGGTGTGGTTGTTGCAGCATCCCTCGGTATTCACCCTAGGCCTCAACGCCAAACGCGAGCATTTATTAGCCCCTGGGGATATCCCCGTGGTCGCGACTGATCGTGGTGGGCAAGTCACTTATCACGGCCCCGGCCAGTTGATCGTCTATGTATTGATGGACGTGCGGCGTCGGCAACTCAATACCCGCGCCCTGGTCCAGGTGTTGGAGCGTGTGATCATCGAATTCTTGCAGGAGCGCGCAGTGGCGGCGCATGCGCGACGTGACGCGCCGGGTGTGTATATCGGCGAGGCCAAGATCGCGGCCTTAGGCTTGCGGGTGCGTCAACAGGGTTCTTATCACGGCTTGAGTGTCAATATCGCGATGGATTTAAACCCGTTCGCGCGTATCAACCCGTGCGGTTACGCCAATTTACCCGTCACGCAACTGGCCGATTGGGTAAATCCCCTGCCGTTGTGGCCAGACTTGGAAAGAGAAATCGTAGGGCGCTTGGCGGCCCTGTTGGAGTATGCCCAGATCGAAACCGAGATAGCGTCATCCCTATGAGCCAAACCCGTAAAACCGCAGGCGCAAAAGAGCGCGGCGCGGAAAAAGTCGCCAAAATCCCCGTCAAGGTGATCAGCCAAGCGCCGCTGCGCAAACCGGCATGGATACGCGCCAAGGCCCCTACCCATCCCGAAATCCATCGCTTGAAAGGCGTGTTGCGCGAACATGGGCTGCATACGGTGTGTGAAGAGGCCTCCTGCCCCAATTTGGGAGAATGTTTCAGTCATGGTACGGCGACGTTTATGATCATGGGCGATATATGTACGCGGCGCTGCCCTTTCTGCGATGTCGCGCATGGTCGTCCGCTGGCATTGAATGCGGATGAACCGGCGCAATTGGCGACCGTCATCGCGGCGATGGCGCTGCATTATGTCGTGATCACCTCCGTTGATCGCGATGATTTGCGTGACGGCGGCGCGGGGCATTTTGCGGCCTGCATCGCCGCCGTACGCGCAGCGACACCGGCCATCAAAATCGAAATCCTAACCCCCGATTTTCGCGGGCGTGTCGCCGAGGCTGTGGCAATCTTGGTCGCGCAACCACCGGACGTGTTTAATCACAATCTCGAAACGGTTCCACGCTTGTATAAATCCGTACGCCCCGGCGCCGATTATGCGCATTCCTTAGGGTTAATCCAGACGGTCAAGCGACGCCTACCCGAGGTGCCGACCAAATCCGGCTTGATGTTGGGGGTAGGCGAAACGCGCGCGGAAGTCGAGCAAACCATGCAAGATTTACGCGCTCATGGTTGCGATATGTTGACCTTGGGACAATATCTCCAACCGACGCGTCATCATCTGCCGGTGGTCGAATATTTGCAGCCGGAGATTTTTGTAGACTTGGCGCGTGCCGGGGAGGCCATGGGATTTAAGAATGTCGCCAGCGGCCCTATGGTACGCTCGTCCTATCATGCGGATTTACAAGCGGCGGGCCAGGCGAATTCATAGCATAAACCACGGCATGAGGGTTGAATAATGCATAGCAGGGGCAAGCAATATCGCAGGGGTTGGCAGGTGTCGCTGTGCGCCGTGGTCGCGTTGTGGAGCCTCGGCGTAGGCTGGGCCGCCGCCCATGAAGAATCCGCACCGGCGTGCGTTGCGCCAGGGACATGGCAGGTGCTAGACGGCGAAAAATCCCAAGTCATCGGCCACCACGACATCTTGCAGCGCTTGGGCAAACAACGCGTGGTCATGTTAGGCGAAGATCACGACAACCCCGAGCACCATCGCTGGCAGTTGCATACCGTCATCGAATTACACGCCTTACAACCCAAAATGGCGCTGGGCTTTGAGGCCTTCCCGCGCCGTGTGCAGCCGGTGTTGGATCAATGGGTGGCGGGAGAATTGACCGCCGCCCAGTTTTTAAAAGCAGTGGACTGGAATACTATCTGGACCTACGACGCGGCGTTCTATATGCCGATGTTTCATTTCGCGCGCCAACACCGCATCCCACTGTTGGCGCTGAATATCGAGCGTAGCTTAATCACCAAAACCGGCGACAAGGGCTGGGAAAATATCGCCGCCAGCGAGCGCGAAGGCGTTTCCGACCCCGCGCCCGCCGATCCGAAATATATCGCCATGCTGCAAGAAGTCTTGGCCCAACACAATCATCCGCATGGTCATGGGGCGGAGGCCAACACGCCTGCTCATGACCCCGCCGCGCTCCAACGTTTCGTGCAAAGCCAGCAAGTCTGGGATCGCGCCATGGCCGAAGGCCTGTCCGCCGCCGCGCGCCGCGCGGATATACGCATGGTAGTCGGCGTCATGGGCGCGGGGCATTTGATGCATGGTTTTGGCGTGCCGCATCAATTAAAGTCATTAGGAATCAATGACATAATGAGCTTGCTGCCCTGGGATGGCGCAATCCCGTGCGCAGCATTACACGCGCGCGTGGCCGATGCGGTGTTTGGTGTGCGGCGTCCCGACGACGATAGTCCGCATTCCAAGCCACGCCTGGGCGTATATCTGGAGCGTACCGCCGAGGGTGTGCGCATCGCCAAGCTCACCCCCAAAAGCGTGGCCCTAGAGGCCGGATTAAAAACGGGCGACATCGTGTTGCAAGCAGCGGGGCGTCCGGTCACGCAGGTCGCGGATGTCGTATCGACGGTGCAAAACATCGCGCCCGGCCTGTGGCTGCCACTGCGCGTCAAACGCTATAAAACCACCATAGAGATTATCGCGAAGTTTCCGTCGCAAACCACAGAAATCAAAGACTAAGACGTTTTTTTGCGACATTTGCAATCCCCTACTAATTGTTTACACTAGTGAGGATTACACACTGGGGGGCGCTGTTCGCTGGAATCTTCGCAGCGGGCGGCACAGGGTAAGCATTGCGAGACAGGATAGCTATGAAATATAAAATTATCGCGCTGGTCGTGGCGGTGTTGCCGCTGACGGCCTGTGGAGTGTTCGAGAACGTCAAACCATGGGATCGTGACATCTTGGCGCAAGAACCGATGTTGCTCGACGCCACCCCGATGTTTAATCTAATGGATGAAAAAATCTATTTCAGTCGTGAAGGCGCGCGCGGCGGTCCCGGCATTGGCGGCGGGGGTTGCGGATGCAACTGAAAAAACCCATTTCTATCGGTGCCGCACTGTCTACCGCCGCGTATTCATTATTGAGCCACGCCGCCGACAAGGCCTGGGACATAGAAACCACCGCGCTGATCTATGCCGAGCGTGATCGCGTGAAGGTCAACGAAGACGTAGTGAAGGTCAAAGTCGATCAAGGCAATGAAAAAACCTTCACCCTCACCGGCATCATCGACGTGATGACCGGCGCATCGCCGACGGGTGCGAGTAAATTGGGCGTCGGGAATATTTATACCAGCCCGTCCGGCGGTGCGTTTACCGCAGATGCGAATAAAATACCGGTCGCGGAATTTTCCGATCGGCGTTTTGCCGCGCATGCCGCGTGGGATAGGCCTTGGTCGAAGAATGCACGTTCGACTTATGGCGTGGATTTCTCCGACGAAGTGGATTATTCATCGTTAGGCGGCAGCTTTAATCTAACGGGCGATTTTTTTGAAAAAATGACTAGCCTCACGGTAGGCGTGAGCGGCAACTACGATAGAGTGCGGCCGGTCAACGGCGTGCCCATAGGCTTGAAAAGCGGTAGCGATAAAACCGGCAGTTATGAACTGGATCGTAAGGCCGGCCTGCAAGGTTTGGTAGGCCTAACGCAGGTGTTAAATCGACGCGCCTTGGTGCAGTTAAATTTTACGTTGGCGACCCAATCCGGATACTTAAACGACCCGTATAAAGTGGTCAGCTACGGCAACGTAAAAAGCAATGATTTGCAAAATTACTATTTTGAATCCCGCCCACAATCGCGCACCAGCAAAATTTTTTATGGCAAGCTCAATTATGCACGCGAAGACGGCGGGTTTGTCAGCATGGCGGGCCGCTATTATAGCGACGATTGGAAATTACGCGCCGCCACCGCCGATATGAAATTCGAACAACCCATGGGCGGGCCGGATGAATATGCCGGTTTGCATGTGCGTTTTTCACGCCAAAGCGCCGCCAGTTTCTACCATTACCAATTGACGGACGATGTAAATTCGCCGGACTATGTAGGTTATGTGTTGTTGACTTTTCCAGGCGATACGACGGCACTCAAATCGGAAAAAGTGCCCTATGTCAGCGCCGATTATCGTCTGGCGCGTCTCGACACGCTTACGTTTGGCGCGAAATATCATCGTCCGGTAAATTGGTTCGATATGAAAATGATTTTAGACACGCGCGCCGAATGGATGGGGCAGTTTGATCGCTCAAAAAATCTTGATCCGTTATATGCGTTGATATTGCAGATCGCGTTGAAGTTTAAATACTAGGTGGGATCGGGCACCCCCATCAACGTATGCGTCAGTGTGATATTTTTATCGATCACGCTGGGCGCGGCGCGCAACTCCACCACTCGAAACCAAATCTGATGCGCGCCGACCACAAAGGTCTGGTGTACGCACAGGCATTTAAAGCGAAACCGCGCGTCTTTGCCGCCTAAGGGTTCGGCTTCGTGGGGGGCGGCCATGAAGCGTAGGGGCTGATCGGTGTCGTTGCGCATCACCAATACCAAGCGCTTGGCGGTGCCAGGCATAATATCAAAACGGGCGTCGTCCAGCCGTTTAGTCACCGGTACGCGCGCCCAATCGGTAACACTACGCGTTTTCCAAACGCGTTGGCGCGGCTTGGTCTTGGGCTCATACACTTCCATTTGCGCATGCAGTTCTGAATATTGCCACTGTAGATGTATGTGTATGGGGTCGGTTTCCGCACCCATCGCCCATGCGCCATCAAGCAAGGTTGTCAAAAAGATAATCTTGACAAGACGCATCCTAATATCTCGCTAAAGCACATCCAGGGGCATAACATGCTAACACGTAAATCGTAAATACAGGCGGATTACCCGGCAAAATATCACGTTGTAACAATATTGTCATATTGGCGATATATGATGCCCGTTTCATTTTCCGCAGGCGTACATAGTGGCTGCCGATACACCTTCTCACCACATGGTACGGCTGCGCCGCCAGCGCTGGCGCTTGCTTATCGACCGCGTGGCCAGGGTTTGTGTGGGCATAGGCGGCATTAGCGTTATCGGTGCGATAGTCCTCATTTTTTTCTACCTGCTATATGTCGTATTCCCGTTATTAATGCCCGCCTCTTTGCAGGCCAAACACGACTATGCCCTGCCTGGCGATAGCACCCAGGCGAGCGTCTTTTTGGCGATGGAGGAACAGGCCGAAATCGGTTTGCGCATCACCCAGGACGGCACGCTAAATTTCTTTAAAATTATCGATGGGAGTGTATTGTTTCAACAACGCCCTGAGCTGGAGCGTGGCGTAACAGTGACTTCCTTGGCAGCCGCCGATCCCGATCAACGCGCCTACGCGCTCGGTCTAAGCAATGGTGGCGTCATCATCGTAAAGGTCGATTACGATGTCACCTATCCGAATGATAAGCGCGCGATTGCACCGCGCATAAGCTATCCCGTAGGCAAGGGCGTGATACGGCTTGCCACGGATCGTCTCAAGGCGGTAAAAAATCTTGCTGTTCAGACCAGTGACGGTCAGGCGACGGTGGTGGCGCAGCTTGCGGATGGTCGCGTGGTCTTGGCACATTTGGCCAAACAATCCTCGTTGTTGGAAGATACGCCGGAGACCATCGAACAGACACAGGCCTTGCTGGATGTCGCGCGTGACGATGTGCGCCATTTGTTGGTGGGCAAGGAACACCGCCAACTCTATGTGGCAACGCAATCCGGCGAGGTCAGTTATTTCGATATTTCCAATAAAAAAATTCCTAAACTCGTGCAGCGCCTGCGTTTGACCGAGGGCAATGCCGAACTTACCAGTTTGCATTTTTTAACCGGCGGCATTTCTTTGCTGGCGGGAGATTCCACCGGGCGTATCGCGCAATGGTTTCCGGTGCGCGATCAACGCAATAACATCACTGTTAATAAAATCCGCGAATTCCAGGACTTTGTACACCCGGTGGGCGAATTAACGCCGGAATACGGCCGCAAGGGCTTTATCGCCGCCGACAATGCAGGCAACATCGGTATTTTTCATGCCACCGCACATCGCACCTTGCTGATGCAAAAAATCGCGGATAGCACCGTGCGTACGCTCGCCATCTCGCCGCGCAGCGATGGATTATTGGCCGAAACGTCTGATCGACGCTTGCATTATTTTAACGTCCACAATCCGCACCCCGAGGTCTCGTGGTCGGCGTTATGGGAAAAGGTGTGGTATGAAAGTTATCAACAGCCCGATTATATCTGGCAATCCTCCGCCGCCAATAACGATTTTGAGCCGAAATTCAGCCTCGCGCCGTTGGCCTTCGGTACGCTCAAGGCGGCCGTTTATGCGATGATGGTTGCGGTGCCGTTGTCCATTATGGGCGCATTATTTACCGCCTATTTTATGGCCCCACGCATGCGCCAGATCGTTAAGCCCGCGATAGAAATCATGGAGGCCTTGCCGACGGTTATTTTGGGCTTTCTGGCGGGTTTGTGGCTGGCACCGCTGATCGAAAAATATCTCGCCGGGTTCGCCGCGATGTTATTACTGATTCCTATCGGACTTTTGAGTGTCGCCTATTTTTGGCAAATGCTGCCGCGCGGTTGGAAGGTGCGGGTACCGGACGGTTGGTTGCCACTATTATTAATTCCGGTGGTCACGTTGTTAATTACCATTTCATTGCAATTGAGCCGCCCATTGGAAGTTGGGTTCTTCGGCGGCGATTTGCGGGCTTGGTTGACCAATGATATGGGCATTACTTTCGATCAACGCAACGCCTGGGTGGTCGGCATTGCGATGGGCTTTGCGGTTATCCCGACGATTTTTTCGATCACCGAAGACGCCATTTTCAGTGTGCCGCGCCATTTGATCAACGGCTCGTTGGCCTTGGGCGCGACGCAATGGCAGACCTTGATGCGGGTGGTGTTGTTGACCGCCAGCCCCGGCATATTTTCCGGCATCATGATCGGGCTGGGACGCGCGGTGGGTGAGACGATGATTGTGTTAATGGCGACGGGCAATACGCCGGTGATGGATTTCAGCGCGTTTCAGGGCATGCGTACCTTATCGGCGAATATCGCGGTGGAAATGCCGGAATCAGAAGTCGGCAGCACGCACTATCGAGTGTTATTCCTTGCGGCCTTGCTATTATTTATGTTTACGTTCGTGTTCAACACCCTGGCCGAGACTATTCGTCAACGCCTACGCAAAAAGTACAGTTCATTATGATGCGCCTGTGGTTTCGCTCGGGTACGCCTTGGATCTGGTTGACGGCTGGCGCGGTGAGTTTGTCGCTGATCATGGTGGCCGGTTTATTGTTTTTAATTGCGGTGCGCGGTATGGCGCACTTCTGGCCGGCGGCGGTGTTGGAGGCCAAGACCGGTGCGCCGGGGGCTGAACAGCGGATCGTCGGCGAAATTCACAATCGCGAACGCGTGCTCGCCCAGCATCTGCGCGAGGCAGGCATAGTATTGCCCCTCGCCACGTCTACGTGGGTGGAGCGATTGCTCATAAAAACAGGCAATCGCGACGCCACCGGACAGGATTTTCGTTGGGTATTGGCGCATGAACTGCGCGATACCCAATATCCCAAAGATATCGCGGTGGTAGAGCGGCGCGAATGGGGCAGTTTGTATGGGCGGATCGCAAATTTTAAAGAAAACGGCCAGGTCGTCGCTGAAGGCGCGGCGGCGGTTAATGCACTCAACGAGCGCCTGCCGCGCACGCGCGAGTTGGTGGAGCGCATTCGAAAAATCGAAAAAAACGATATCGGCTATATCAACGCACGTATCGAACGTTTGCGTTTAAAACAACGCAAATTGGAATTGGCCCACAAATTCGACGACCGGCAGCGCGCCATGTTGGATGCAGAGCGCGCCGAGGCGCAAGGTGAATTTCAAGAGTTACAAAATCAATTGCGCAAATTATCGCAAGAGAGCCTGCGCGATAGTGTTGCGGTCGAAATTTCCGATGGCCGTCGCGTCGATGTGCCGTTGGGAAAGTGGGTCAATTTTTATTTTCCGAACGACATGTCGATAGTCGCGAAAGTCGGATTTTATATCGTCAAGGCGTGGGAATTCGTGTCCGACGAGCCGCGCGAGGCCAATACCGAGGGGGGTATCTTTCCGGCCATTTTTGGCACCATCATGATGGTGTTGATCATGTCGGTGTTGGTCGCGCCGTTTGGCGTGGTGGCCGCCGTGTATCTGCGCGAATATGCCAAACAAGGGGTGATTACCCGTTTAATACGTATTGCGGTGAATAATTTGGCGGGTGTGCCGTCCATCGTTTACGGGGTGTTTGGGCTAGGCTTTTTTGTGTATTTTCTGGGCGGAAATATCGATCAATTATTCTTCCCCGAGGCCTTACCCGCCCCGACGTTTGGTACGCCCGGATTATTATGGTCCTCGATTACCTTGGCCTTGCTGACCGTACCGGTGGTCATCGTAGCGACCGAAGAAGGCCTGTCGCGCACCCCGCGCGCGATCCGCGAAGGCAGCTTGGCACTGGGCGCGACGCAATGGGAAACGCTGTGGCGTACGGTCATACCGATGGCCTCGCCGGCCATCATGACGGGTTTGATTTTGGCCGTGGCGCGGGCGGCGGGCGAAGTGGCCCCCTTGATGTTGGTCGGCGTGGTCAAGTTGGCCCCGACCTTACCGTTGGACATGACCCCGCCGTTTTTACATTTAGATAGAAAATTCATGCACTTGGGATTTCATATCCACGACGTGGGCTTCCAAAGCCCGAACATCGAAGCGGCGCGCCCGGTCGTTTACGCGACGGCCTTGCTATTGGTGCTGGTCGTGATATTGTTAAACCTGGGCGCGATAGCCATACGCAATCATTTGCGTGAAAAATACCGTTCTTTGGAACATTAATCGTCTTTTTTAGAGTAACAGACCATGGGCAGCACCGGCACCACCCACCGTACACACGGCGTAGACATAGGCCAATTGGCGCGTGGGCTCGCCCCGCTGGATCTCGCGCTAGAACGCATCTGTATGCAAGTGGAACAGTTGCGCTTGTTTTACGGCGCCAAGCAAGCCTTATGTAATGTCGATATGCGCATCCCTGAAAAAAAGGTTACGGCGTTTATCGGGCCCAGCGGTTGTGGTAAATCGACCTTATTGCGTTGTTTTAATCGCATGAACGATTTAGTCGATGGCGTGCGCATCGAAGGCCGCATCTTGCTCGAAGGCCAAAATATTTACGATAAACATGTGAGTGTCGCCGATCTACGGCGTCGCGTGGGGATGGTGTTTCAAAAGCCGAATCCCTTTCCCAAGACCATCTATGAAAATGTGGCGTACGGCTTGCGTATCCAAGGGGTATCGGATCGGCGTAAAATCGACGAGGTGGTAGAAAAGGCCTTGCGTGGCGCGGCCTTGTGGGACGAAGTAAAAGATCGCTTAAAAGACAATGCCTTAGGCTTGTCCGGCGGGCAACAGCAGCGCTTGGTCATTGCGCGTGCGATTGCGATTGAGCCGGAGGTCATCTTGCTCGACGAACCGGCGTCGGCGCTGGACCCGATCTCGACGCTAAAAATCGAGGAACTCATTTACGAATTAAAGTCTAAATATACGATTGTGATCGTGACGCATAATATGCAACAAGCGGCACGCGTTTCCGATTACACGGCATTTATGTTCATGGGCGATTTGATAGAATTCGGCGATACCAATACCATATTCACCAATCCGCGCACGAAACAAACGGAAGATTACATCACCGGGCGTTACGGTTAACCAGTTTAGGATTACTATGGATACCAGCAGCATCAGTCATCACATATCGCGGCAATACAATCAAGAATTGGAAGACGTGCGCAATCGCGTGCTGGCGATGGGCGGTTTGGTGGAGCAGCAGATCAAAGACGCCGTGCAGGCGTTGACCAGCGGCAACGTCGAATTGGCCGAACAAGTTATTACGCGCGACATACAAGTCAACGCGTTGGAAGTCGGCATTGATGAAGAGTGTACGCAGATCCTCGCGCGACGCCAACCGGCGGGCAGCGATTTACGCTTGTTGGTTGCGGTGATAAAAACCATTACCGATCTCGAGCGCATAGGCGACGAGGCCGAAAAGGTCGCGCGCATGGGGATACATTTGACGCAATTGGAACGGCCGCGTAATCAATATATCGAAATCCAATCCTTGGGCGGCCGGGTGCGCCAAATCGCGCGCGAGGCCTTGGATACATTTGCGCGTATGGATACCGAGGCGGCCGCGCGCGTGGCGCAGACCGATCAACAAATCGATATGGAATACGAAGGAATTCTGCGTCAGTTAATGACGCACATGATGGAAGATCCGCGCACTATACAACGCAATATGGATATCATTTGGGCGGCGCGCGCGCTCGAACGCATCGGCGATCACTCGCGCAATATTTGCGAATACGTCGTCTATTTGGTCAAAGGCAAAGACGTGCGCCACACCTCGCTGGAGCAATTGGGCGAAATTGCGCGGGGCGAGCGGCGTTAGTGCAGGCCCATTCATTTGTCATTCAGTTAGCGTTATTTTTTTGGATATTTGCGCAACCGGCTCGTCGATTTTCTATCCAATTGGCTAAAGCTTTGCACATTAAATGACGCTATTAATGTATAGCCGGCGTGTGTGGCAATTTTTATTCTAGGATCAAAGTTGTGTAACATGCCGGCGGGTAGTTTGTTTTTTTCCACGTGGTAATTCTTCGGAGGTTCTTATGGGTGGTGGTATGGGTGGTATGGGCGGCATGGGTGGAATGGGCGGTATGGGTGGCATGGGCGGTATGGGCGGTATGGGTGGCGGCGCGTAGTTGCGCACCCTCACATACCATGACCGTGCCTAGGCCTAGCCTAGTACGGAAATAGCGAAGACCCGCTTTTTCATAGCGGGTTTTCTTTTTTGTAGTGTAGTCCTAAATAAAACGCTGGAACTCTAGCAGCGGGTTGAAAAAGGCGCGGCCACTACGCAAGCGTCCAGTCTTCGATGACGCTACCGACACCGTAGGTCGCCAATATCACCAAAATTGTAATGATAAGATGTTCGGCTACCACCTTCCATATCGATACGCCTTGGGTGCGTGCGATGGACGCGCTAAGCACGCCGACTACCAGGATGCCCCAGGCCACGCTCGCCCAGATGGCATGATCCAAGCTCAATAACAGTAAAGGCAGCGCGAAGGTCAAGGCCATGGCTAATTTGGCGCAGAATGTGACCAGGGTGGTCAGCCACACTTGGCGGGCGGCGAGCGGTGCGGCGAATTCTTCAGACAAATGCATGCCTAGGGCGTCCGACATCGCATCGGCAATGGCGATGGTCAGAATGCCGCCCATCACCGCCAATTTAGAATGGGTGCCGGAATACAGGCCCACCATCAACCCCAAGGTGGTGATGGCCCCGGAGGTGAGGCCAAAGGCCAGGCCGCGCAGCACCGGCAATTCTATGCGCATGTCGGCATTAATCGAAAAAACGCGATGTTGCGCATCAGTCCTCCAGATAAGTGTAACCGCTCAACCCATTTTCCAAGGCCGTCAAAAAGTCCGCGCGTTGCGTGTTGGACAATTCGGCGGCGGCGATCTTTGTGTTGTAGGATTGCAATAAATCTGCGGCGCGAAAATGTACGAAACTCAATACATCGTTCACCGTATCGCCCTGTTCGGGTTCGGTCAATCGGTATCCTCCGCCGGGCGTGAATTCCAGATTCACCGAATGCGTGTCGCCGAATAAATTATGCATATCGCCCAATATTTCTTGATACGCGCCGACCAGGAAAATCCCGATCAAGTAGGGTTCGCCGGGGCGGATTTCGTGTAAGGGCAGGCTTAATTCTACGCCGTCTTTATCCACATAATATTCGACATGGCCGTCCGAATCGCACGTCAAGTCGTGCAAAGTGGCGCGGCGTAGCGGCGCTTCTTCCAAGCGATGCAACGGCATGATGGGAAAAATTTGGTCTATCGCCCACACATCGGGAATGGACTGAAATACCGAAAAATTGACGAAATATTTGTCGGCGAGTTTGTCGTTCAACTCATCCACCAATTCGCGATGCGCGCGCGAGCTGATTTGCAACAATGGCAGCGCGGCGCGACAAATGCGAAAATAAAGTTGTTCCGCCTGCGCCCGTTGCTCCAAGCTCAACACGCCGTGCGTATACATCGCCTGGCATTCGCTCACCCAATGCGCCGCATCGTGATAGGCCTCTAAGGCCGAGCGTATGCTGACATCTTGTAAAGTTTGCCATAAATTATGCAACACGCGCGGTGCATCGGGGTGTGGCGGTGCGCTGTCTTCCAAACCGGGCGCGCTTTCGACATCAATCACATCAGTGATCAACACCGCATGATGCGCTGTTAATGCGCGTCCCGATTCGCTAACGATGTCGGGATGAGGTAGATTTTTTTCCGTACATACCTCCCATAAGGCCTGTACCACGTCATTCGCATATTCTTGGACGCTGTAATTGATGGAGCAAAAACTGCGCGAATGCGTGCCTTCGTAATCGACACCCAGGCCCCCGCCGACATCCACGGTGGTGATGTTGGCGCCAAGACGACGCAATTCGACATAAAAATACGACATTTCGCGCATACCGCTTTGGATATCGCGGATATTCGCCAACTGTGAACCCAAATGACAATGCACCAGTTGCAGCGTGTCCAGGCATTGTGCCTTTTTTAATCGCGCGACGACGTGCAAAACTTGCGCGGCGGATAAACCGAACTTGGATTTTTCGCCGCCGGTGTTCTGCCATTTACCTTTTCCAATCGAGGCTAGGCGCACGCGCACGCCCAACAACGGCGTGATTCCCATGGCGCGCGATTCTTCCAGCACCACTTCGAGTTCGGACATTTTTTCAATGACGATATGAATGCGATGCCCAAGCGCACGGCCGATCAGCGCCAGGCGGATATATTCACGGTCTTTATAGCCGTTACAGATGATAATGCCGCCAGGAGCAGAGCGCGCCAGCACCACCATCAGTTCCGGCTTACTGCCCGCCTCTAGGCCCAGGGGGTCGGGCGAGGCCAGCAGATGTTCCACTACCGTGCGTTGTTGATTGACCTTGATCGGGTACACAGGCGTATAACGCCCCTGATACCCGTTATTTTGCATTGCCGTCTGGAATGCGCCGGTCAAGCGCCGCACGCGATCTTGCAGGATATCGGTGATGCGCACCAACACCGGCCAAGCGAGGCCTTGGGCGCGCACTTGTTGGGCGACCGCATACAAATCGACCGCTTCGTTGGCGATCGAGCGCGGATGCACGACCACGCGACCCTGATTGCCGATGTCAAAATAACCATCGCCCCAGTGTTCTATGTTATACGTGGCGCGCGCCTGTTGGATGTTCCACTCTGTCATGTCTCGTCCCCTAACGCGATCGGCGTTTTTAATCCGGCCGCCAAAGCGCTATAATTTACCTCTTTGCCGCCCAAGATTCACTCATTATTCGGAGCATGCCGATGTCCCTCAATGGTCAATGGTTTACTGAAGAAGTCCCTGTCGCAGGCAGCGCCTTTTCATTGAAGGTCAAGCGCAAGCTTCACGACGCGCAATCCCCCTTCCAGCGCATAGAGGTCTACGAGACCGAACACTTCGGCAACTTGATGACGCTCGATGGCATGGTGATGCTGACCACGCGCGACAATTTCTTATATCATGAAATGATGAGCCACCCGGCGTTGTTTACGCACCCCAATCCGCGCCGCGTGTTGATCGTCGGCGGTGGCGATTGTGGCACTTTACGCGAGGTTTTGAAACACCCCGGCGTACAAAAGGCGGAGCAAGTGGACATAGACGAAGGCGTGACGCGCGCCTCGCAATTGTTTTTCCCCGAATTATGCGCCTCCAACAATGACCCGCGCGCGGCCCTGCACTTTGACGACGGTATCAAATGGGTGCGCGACGCCAAACCGGGTACCTACGATGTAATCATCGTCGATAGCACCGACCCCATAGGCCCAGCGGAAGGCCTGTTTTCTAAGCAGTTTTATCAAGATTGCTGGCGCGCCTTGGGGCCAGGCGGCATCGTGATTCAACAAAGCGAATCACCGCTGTACCACATGTTATTGATTAAAAACATGTACGAGGCCATACGCGGGGCGGGTTTTGCTGATGTCTCGACCTTATTTTTCCCGCAGGCGGTCTATCCTTCCGGTTGGTGGAGCGCCACCCTGGCCTGCAAAGACCAGCCGTTTGACGGTTTTCGTGAGGACGCCGCTGCCGCTAGGCCCTTTGCAACGCAGTATTACAATGCCGCCATTCATCGCGGCGCACTGGCAGCACCGGAGTTTTTTTTATCGCAGGTGACTGAGTAATCATTGAAATAGTTGTGCAACGCGAGCCCCAGGCGTTGCACTTGCACACTCTGGGGTATCACTTGAGGAGTAATCACATGTCTGAACCCGTAGTCGCCAAAAAAGGCCCCTACATGGTGGAGTTAGAGCCGGGCATCCATTATTGGTGCTCATGCGGCAAATCCGCTAAACAACCCTTTTGCGACGGCTCTCATAAAGGATCGGAGTTTTCGCCGCAGAAATTTGAAGTCACCAAAAAGCAATCCTATGCGGTATGCGGCTGCAAACATTCTGGGCAGAAGCCATTTTGCGACGGCTCACATAGCAAGTTGTAGTATAAATTGGTAGCGGCGGAATACAGCAAAGCCAATAAAAACAAAGATATATAAATTTATCCGCCGCAAGTTGTTGTAATCACAAGAAAAAATAAAATAATTTCATTTTATGCTAAGATATTACAGCAATACCGTCATTAGTGCGGTAAATTTTAAAATAGCCAATGCTGTAATGGGCATATTTGATGCCTTTATTTATAACAATTTTGGCCGTTAATTTAAGTAAGAGTGGGAATTTATGGAGGAATCGACATGAATGTGGCATTCCAGTGCAGCGATAAAATGGGTCAAGGCATTATTCAGACTGCATGCGCAGGGGTTGGTTATTTGGTCGAGAACTTTGGAGAGCCGGAAGAATTTATAGAAAGAGCGGCTGAAGTAACTTCAGAAAACCTAAAGAAACAACAAGGAATGTTTGGAGCGATATATCACACAATACGTGGCGCGCAAGAGATAGTCGATATCTGCGACGTTAAACAAAGAATAGATAAAGACGGGTCGTTGGTAGGTGGGCTTGAAGAGGGTGAAGAAGTATTGGTGAAATTTATAGATATATTTGAATCAAAAAAACGGGCAGCTATTCAGGATAGCCGCCTTAAAGGCGATAATTTAAGAAAAGTTACTGACGCCTATTCAGATGTAATAGAAAGCGTTAAAAATCTACATGATGCTATTTCTAACTTGCGTTGGGCTATTATGGAGCATGATATAGAAACAGAAAGGCCTTGTGGAAATGAATTTACTTCATCCTCGGAATTAATAAAATTTTTGCGCAGTGCGTGACGTTCTATGTCATTGCGTGCAAAGTCTACAGAACCTTCCCCGTCGTTCAAAAAAGATTTCAATACACTTCCTGAAAAGATTAAAAAATTAGTTGATGAATTTGTGCAAGAATTATTTGGCGGAAACATTAAGTCGAGTCGAAAATTAAAAAAATTAGATGGCAAATATTCCCATGTATATTCCGCGCGACTGAATTTGCATTACCGCATAACTTTTGAAATCCGTGAAAAGGACCGCGCTTGGTTACGTCGAGTAGGCCCAAGGGAAAATTTTTATAAGAACCCATAGTGACTGTAGATCATATTCGCGTAAATGCCCGATTGATTAAACAAGGATTTGAGTTAATCTACAAAGCCGATCGTAGACTGATGCGTGTCAATTTCTCAAAGGAAGCATTGCGGTAAGGCGTGAATAATCTGTAGTTAAAAAACCCCCAGGGTAGGGGCCCTGGGGACGTCACTGGGGAGTGAAACAAACTTTTTGAAAGCGTTACGCAGGGGATTTGCTAGAACCCCCCCGTGATCTTGATGAATGCCATGGCTCGAATTTTCCGCATATATTTATTAGAAGTGCCGGAAAAACGTACTGTCCACATTAGGCGACAGGCACACCCTCTTAAACGCTAGGTGCCGGGGAAAGGTTGCAGGGAAAAGACGCCAAATGCTAAGCGGGGTATTTCCTGATTTTTAGAGGTTCCCGGTTAGCGTGGGCGCGATCACAGCCGTGCTTGTCTTGTTAACAATCCGCTAGCCTGTCGAGGATTTCTTGGACCACCGCCGACGTGGGCTTACCGGTGGTGTCCACCACGATGCGCGCCACCTCGCGGTATAACGGCGCACGCTCCAACAGCAGTTCTTGTAGTTTTGCGCGTGGGTCTGCGGTCTGCAACAACGGGCGATGCCGATCTTTGGCGGTGCGTTGATACAATTGCTCAATGGTCGCCTCCAAGTAGATGACCGCGCCGCGCGTACTCAGGGCGTTGCGGTTTTCGGGTCGCAATACCGCGCCGCCGCCGGTGGCCAATACGATGCGGTCGCGTTGGGTGAGTTCGTCGATGGCGTGGGCCTCGCGCCGCCGAAAGCCCGCCTCCCCTTCCAATTGGAAAATTAACGGAATCGTCGCGCCGGTGTGGTCTTCGATTTCACGATCGCTATCGAGAAAACCATAATCCAGATGTTTCGCCAACAATTGGCCTATGGTCGTCTTGCCCGCGCCCATAGGCCCGACCAAAAAAATTCGCCGCAGATGGGATAGATTCGGCACCTTATTACGCGTTCCCAAATACGCGGATTATATCGATGTTGGCCAAGCTTTTGTCCCTCAGTGGGGGAGTTTAAGGTCTTCTTTAATAATTTTCGGGGTCACAAAAATCAACAATTCCACCTTATTGTTCACGACATGCGAAAACCGAAACAAAAAGCCTAATAGGGGCAGATCGCCTAATAGGGGGATCTTGCTTTCTTCGCGCGTCTGCACCGTTTCGTAAATGCCGCCCAACACGACGGTTTCGCCATTATCGACTAAGACTTGGGTATCCACCGCCTTGGTATCAATGCTGGGCACATCTTTAAAAACGGCACCAACGCTATCTTTGCTGACATGTAGTTTTAAAATGATACGGTCGTCAGGCGTGATTTGCGGTTTGACCTTCAGGCTCAAAACGGCTTGTTTGAACGAAACGCTGGTCGCGCCGCTGGAGGTTTGCTGCTGATAGGGGATTTCCGTGCCCTGTACGATCGAGGCCTCGCTTTGATTGGCGGTGATCACGCGCGGGCTGGACACGACCTCGCCCCGGCCTTCGGCCTGCAAGGCGGACAATTCTAAATCCAGCAAGGAGCCGCTCGCATTCAGCACCGACAGCGCGAAGCGTCCGGTGGCGGAGGTCACGGGTAGATTGACATTTAAGCGGTCGTTTATGCCCGGCGTCGTGGACGGCGTGCCCAGCAGCGAGGTATTGCCGAGCAAGCTGCCGGAAGTCGCGATTTGATTGGAACCCGATGAACGCATCGAAGACGACCCGAAACGCACGCCCAGATCGCGTGAAAAATTGTCATTGGCGATGACGATGCGGGATTCGATTAAAACTTGGCGGATCGGCACGTCGAGTTTGGCCAGGAGTTTACGTATTTCCACTAAACGGTCTGCATTGTCGCGCACCAGCAAGGTGTTGGTGCGTTCATCCACGGTCACGCTACCGCGCTCGGACAACAGCGAATTCTTGTCCGTTTTGAGCAGCTCCGCGAATTGTTGCGCCTTGGCGTAATTGATTTGGATCAAATCGGAATGCAGCGGGGCCAAATTTTGTATTTGTTTTAAGGCCTCCAATTCCAATTTTTCGCGCGCCGCGATTTCATCGCCGGGCGCCACCAACATCACGCTGCCGTTTTGGCGCAGCGCCAAGCCCTTGGTTTTTAAGATAATTTCTAAGGCTTGATCCCAAGGCACATTTTTCAAACGCAGGGTAATATTGCCTTTTACGGTGTCGCTGACGACGATGTTGAGGCTGGTGAAATCGGCCAACAACTGCAATACCGCGCGTACCTCGATGTCTTGGAAATTGAGCGAAAGTTTCTCACCCTCGAAATCTTTGCGCGGCAGACCTACGCCACGATCCGTAGCGCTCACCGCTTTAATGTCTAATGCGAAGGTATTTTCCGACTGATATGCCAAATGTTCGAAGCGGCCCGCAGCGGCAATGATCATGCGTACATTGTTGCCGTCGGTGCGCGTGTCTATGGTGCGCACCGGGGTTGCAAAATCGGTCACATCTAAGCGTTGTTCGAGCTCTTTACCCGCCCGGGTGTTGATAAAGTCTACGACGATCTGACCGCCTTCTTCTTTAAGGTCTACGACCGTACTGGCGTCGGACAAGGTGACGACGACCCGTCCTTCACCGGCATCGCCGCGTCGAAAATCCACTTGTTCTAAACGGTGAGTTTTACCCTCGCGTGACGCACCGGGGCGCGCCTCGCTGGCGGCGGCGAGTATGAGCACGACATCATTGCCTTCGACGCGCGTTTCGTAGGCGACTTGTTTGAGCAGGCTAATCACCGCACGCATGCGGCCGCCGGTTTCGAGTATGGACAGGGATTTGGCCACGCCGACGCCGATATTGCGATTGCGATAAGACAATTTGCTACTCGCGTTGGCGAAGTCCAAGACCACACGCGGCGGATTATCGACCACGAAATTGACCGGTTTTTCGGGCGCTTCGCTGAGCGTGAAACGAATTTGCGTTTGTTCATTGGGCATCGCGGAAAAGCGTACGTTGTCGATGCTCGCCGCCTTGGCGGCGCGCTTAGCGGCGCTCGGAGCAGGCGCTGCACCGCCTTTGGTCGCGGGTGCGGTCGCGGGTTCTTCCTCGAAGGCGCTGGCCTTTGCCGGTTCGGGCAGCGCCTTGTCCAACACCGTCACCAATACGTTGGCACCTTCCACGCGCGTGGTATATTTCGGTAGTTTGGAAACCTTGACGACGACGCGTGTGGTATTCCCGCTCTCCGTCGTTTCGACCGCTTGCGTAAGACCTATGCCCACAGGTAGCGGCATGCTCCAGGGCAGGCTATTATTGGTCTCTGGGAATTCTAACACGAGGGCGGCCGGGCTGGCCTGGGTGGATACGACTGGGGCGACGGTCGGTTTGGCGAGGCTGATTTTGATCTCAAGTTTGCCCTCGTCGCGTTGTGTGAAGGAAATGAATTCCACCGCATTGGTGGCGGCCTGGGCGAGGTTGGTCAGCGCCATTCCGTACAGCACCGCCAGCAGCGGCGCTCCCTTGCGCGCCCAGCGTAGGTTTAGATTCGCGTTGTTCATACTCCGTACACTCCGTGGTGCGCTCTATTGTTGCGAATTGCGATTAAGTACCAAGGCATTGCGATGTTTGGTCCAACCGCTACTGGTGTTTGCAATCATCTCGATAATTTCAATTTTATTCTCGCCGATGGAATCGATCTTGCCAAAATTCTGTCCGATATAATTGCCGCGTTTGACACGATGTATAGTGCCCTCGGGGGCCTTCACTAAGGCCCATATCTCGCCATCTTTGCGCAACACGCCGACCATTTGTAAGGCGTCTAGCGGGTATTTTTCCAGGTCTTCACGATTGCGTTTGAGGTCCGGGCTGGGGCCGCCGGCGCGGGGGGCGACCGTGACAGAGACGGGGGCGAACCGAAACGGGTCACGCAATTTGCCGGTGTGATAGTCGTAGCGTTGATAATTGCTGACGTCCGGCAACACCGCGACCTGGCCCTTAAACTTGCTTTTGGTCTCATGCACAAAACGTTGCAAGTCTTCCAGATCGTTGCTCGCACAGGCGCTTAATCCTAGCGCCAAACTTAGCCAGGTGGCGCGATGTAGAAGGAATGCGTTGCAGCAGCGCTGGGCCATGGCGATTATCTCTTGGGGGGGTTCTTGGCGGCTTGCGCCGTTGCGCGGGCGGCCAATTCGGCTTCATCCATATAGCGATAGGTCTTGGCGGTAACTTCCATCAATAGGCGGCTGGATGCTTTGCGTTCGTCTTGTTTGACCGCGAAATCGTGCAGCGTCACGATACGCGACAGGCCGGATATGCCGCTCGCGAACTCGCCAAACTGGTGGTAAGTGCCGCGCACGCGAATCTTGACCGGCAGCTCCGCATAAAATTCCGCCGGTATTTCCGGTTGCGGTTTAAATAATTCAAATTCCAGGCCACTGTTTATGCCGGTTTGCGTAATGTCGTCCAGTAACGAGGCGACCTCGTTTTTGTTCGGCAGTTGGCGCACCATTAAGCGAAAATTTTTGCGCACTTCTTCCATTTGCAGTTTGTAGGCGTCGAGATTCGCCGCACGGCTGGCCTTGGTTTCATAAGATTGTTTGAGTTCGTTCTCCTTGTTTTGCAACGTGCTCAATTGCTCGACTTGGAAACGCGTCACCAGCCAATATCCCGTTATGATAATAATCAGCGCAACCAGCGCGATGGCGATGGTTTTCGCGGCCTGCGGCCAATCGCCGATATTGTTAAAATCCAGATCTTTGAGTTCGGAGATGTTCATAATGGCGCGCGCTCCGATTTTGCAGGGTCGTTGGCCGGTACATAGGTCGCGCGTAGCGAAAACCAATACATCCCCGGATATTCTTTGACATTGTCGTTTATTTCATCGAGCTCGGGCGTGCGGACCCAGCCTGACTTTTCTAAATTGCGCATAAACGCGGAGACGCGACCGTGCCCGTCGGCGACCCCGACCAATTCCACGGTGTTGCCTTGTAAACCGATCTTGATAAAACGCGCGCCGTCGGGTAGGGTTTTAACGAGGGTTTCCAGCAGGTGGACGATGGCGGCGCGGCTGGTTTGCAATTGTTGTATGATGCCCATACGCGCCATCAATTTTTCTTTGTCTTTTTCCAGGTTTCCGATTTCGCCGATATCTTTATCCACCAGGCTGATCTGCGCGCTTAAAAAATCATT
The DNA here is from genome assembly GCA_919902765.1 of Gammaproteobacteria bacterium. Taxonomy (GTDB): domain Bacteria; phylum Pseudomonadota; class Gammaproteobacteria; order S012-40; family S012-40; genus CAKKRP01. The sequence continues at coordinate 47,417 of CAKKRP010000131.1, forward strand.
GCGTTTGGCCTGCGTTTCTATCTGTACGCCGATGCGCATCTGCAGATACAACAAAAACAAGATGCTGCCCGCCGCCGCCAGGCCGAGCAAGACGTAAAATTCCAGTTCGCGCTGTTTGCGCGCCGTTTCGCGCCACGGTAATAAATTGATGCGCGCCATTAATCGAATCCTCTCAAAGCAAGCCCGCAGGCAATCATCATCGCCGACGCATCGTTGATCAATAACTGCGCATTCAAATGCGGCGCAAGGGCCATCGACGCGAAGGGGTTGGCGACGCCGGTTTTAATGCCGATTTTTTGCTCGATTAATTCATCGACGCCGGTGATGGCGGCGCAACCGCCTGCGAGCATAATATATTCCACTTTTTCACCCGCTTGTTGGCCGGAGGAATAATAAAACTGCAGCGAGCGGCTCACCTGCTGCGCCATCGCGGCCTTAAACGGTTCCAAGACCTCGGTGACGAAATTGTCGGGTAACCCGCCTTTGCGCTTGGCGAGGCCGGCCTCTTCGTACGACATGCCATACCGGCGTTGAATCTCTTCGGTCAATTGCTGCCCGCCGAACACTTGTTCGCGGGTATAAATGCTACGTCTATCATAGATGACATTGAGCGTGGTCATGGTAGCGCCGATATCGATCACGGCAACGGTGCGATGCGCGCCATGATTGGGCAATTGCGAGGCGACCAACGAAAATGCATTTTCCATCGCGAAGGCTTCGACATCCACGATGCTCGCTTTTAACCCCCCCAATTCTACGGCGGTGACGCGTGCTTCGACGTTTTCGCGTCGGCAGGCCGCCAATAATACATCTACCGTTTCAGGCGCGCGCGCGGTAGGGCCTAAGATTTCGAAGTCGAGCGCGACTTCCTCTAACGGATAAGGGATGTATTGGTCGGCTTCCAATTCGAGGCGCGCCTCGAGCTCGCGATCTTCAAGATCGGCAGGCATGGTGATGATTTTGGTTATCACGGCCGACCCGGCCACCGCGACGGCGGCATTGCGCGCTTTGGTACCGGAATTACGCACCACGCGGCGTATCGCCTCACCCACCGCTTCAGGGTCGGTGATGGTTTTTTCGACCACGGAGTTAGGCGGCAAGGGTTCGACGGCGTAATGTTGTACGCGCAGACGATGCTGATCTTCAATCAATTCGATCAATTTGACTGCCGTAGAGCTGATATCCAAACCTACGATCGTGGAATTTTTTTTGCGTAGCGGCCACCAAGATAACTGCACGAGTATTCCTTTGCCGTTGATGTTGCTGAGTACCATCGAAGTAATTACACATCCCCCTCACCCTATCGCCGCCTGACGAAAAACCTGCTGCACAGCGTTGGTAGCGGGATACCGTAGCGTATTTACGACAGGCCATCCCTGTGCTACTCCCTACGCGCCTTGCGCCGCATACCCTGGTCTTATCTCGCGTTGGGCCGCTAGAGTGCCGATATTCTGACATTGACCATAATATCATAAGCTTAAATTGTTTTTAATTTAATTCAACACGCGTCATAATGACCTGGAGTATACGCGGTCTAACATAATCTGGCATGATCCTGGTATACAGCCATTCCCAACCTGGTGGTTTTAGTTTTTGATATGAGACGATCACGCGCGAAATTATTGAAATGGATAATCATCCTGGCAAGTGGCGGGTTAATCGCAGTATTTGGCGGATTGCTCGTCATATATATGCTGATAACACCCAAGTTGCCTTCTATCGAAGCGCTTAAAGAGGTTAAATACCAGGTTCCCCTGAGGGTTTACAGTACGGATAACAAACTCATCGGAGAGTTTGGCGAAAAACGACGTTTGCCGCTGACCTTTGAACAAATTCCACCGTTATTGATTCAGGCCGTGTTGGCCACCGAGGATGATCGTTTTTACGAACACTCCGGCGTCGATTACCGTGGCCTGTTGCGCGCCGTGTACCGCCTCATTACGACGGGCCACAAAGTAGAAGGCGGCAGCACCATTACTATGCAAGTAGCGCGCAACTTTTTTCTTTCCAGCGAAAAAACTTTTTTGCGCAAATTCAGTGAAATTTTATTGGCGATGAAGATTGAGCGCGAATTGACCAAAAACGATATTTTAGCGCTGTATCTTAACAAAATCTATTTCGGCAACCGTGCCTATGGTGTGGCCGCCGCCGCGCAAATCTATTATGGCAAAGAGGCGAAAGATCTTAATGTCGCGCAACTGGCGATGATCGCCGGTTTGCCCAAGGCGCCCTCTAAATTCAATCCTGCGGTCGATCCGGATCGCGCGCAAATTCGCCGCGATTATATTTTGAAACGCATGTTAGGGTTTGGGTTTATCGACGAGGCGATGTACCAAGTCGCGTTGAAGGAACCGGTGGTTGCCGATATCCACGGTCTAGGCATTGAGGTGGATGCGTCTTATGCGGCGGAAATGGTGCGCGCAGAGATGGTTGAGCGCTATGGCAGCGATGCCTATTCAACGGGTTTTCAAGTTCACACCAGCATAGATGCGCGCGCGCAGGACGCCGCGAATCGCGCCCTGCATCGCGCCTTGATGGATTATGAAACACGCCACGGCTATCGCGGACCCGAGGCCCATTTGCCACCCTTGGATTACAGCAGCCCCGAAGAGTGGTTAGAGGCCTTGTACACCTTGCCCAGCGTCCCCGATATGGAGTTGGGTGTGGTGATTGATTTGGAAGATCAGGGGGCCACACTCTACACCGCCGCCCGGCGTACCGCGCGTATCTGTTGGACGGGTATGGCCTGGGCGGCGCGCGCTCAGCCTAATGGGGTCGTGGGGCCTGCGCCCAAAAAGGCCGGCGACGTATTCGCGATAGGCGATGTGGTGCGTTTGGAACGCCTCAATCCACAACGGCAGTGGGCCTTGACGCAAATTCCAGAAGTGGAGGGCGCATTGATTTCGTTGTCGCCTCGGGATGGCGGCATCATGGCGATCGTCGGCGGTTATGAATTTTTTCGCAGCAAATTTAATCGCGTAACGCAAGCCAGGCGTCAGCCTGGTTCTAATTTCAAGCCCTTTGTGTATTCGGCGGCGCTCAACAAGGGCTTCACGCCCGCCACCATTATTAACGACGCGCCCGTGGTGTTTGAAGACGCCGCGCTCGAAGACACCTGGCGGCCAGAAAATTTTGCCGGTGAGATTGCCGGTCCAACGCGCTTTCGCGAGGCCTTGGTGAAGTCGCGCAATCTCGTGTCGATACGCATCCTGCGCTCTATAGGGGTGGGGTATGCGATTGATTATACAAAGAATTTTGGTTTTGAGCCGAGTCAGTTGCCGCGCGATTTATCGCTCGCACTGGGGTCGGCCAGCGTGACCCCGTTAGAGGTCGCGCGGGGCTATGCGGTGTTCGCCAATGGCGGATATTTGGTTAATTCGCACTTGATCAAGCGTATCGTTGACGGCAATGGCGCAGACATTTATGTCGCAAATCCGCCGGTGGTGTGTACCGCCAATTGCGAGGCTGCGCCAGCGGCGGTGGCGGCCGTGTCTGCCGCGCCGGTCAACGCAACACCTATCGCGCCGCCGCCTAAAGCCGATGCCAACGCGGCGACGCCAGGGATTATTGATCGTAGTATACCGCCCGTTCCAAGCGTTGCCGCGCCTCGCGCCATCGCGCCTAGGGTGTTGGATGCGCGCAATGTCTATTTGATGACCTCCATCATGCGTGATGTCATTTTGCGCGGTACCGGGAGGGCTGCGTTGTCGCTAAAACGCGGTGATTTGGCCGGTAAAACGGGCACCACCAACGATCAACGCGATACCTGGTTTTCCGGGTTTACCCCCGATGTCGCGACCACCGCGTGGGTGGGCTACGATCAACCTACGCCATTGGGGGAAGGCGAGTCCGGGGCGCGTGCGGCCTTGCCGATGTGGATAGATTATATGGCCGAGGTCTTGCGTAACTTCCCCGAAAAGCCGCTACGCGAACCACCTGGTTTGGTGACCGTGCGCATCGATCCGGAAACAGGCCAGATTGTCGCGGCCAATTATCCGGGCGCGATTTTTGAGACCTTGCGCGAGGAAGACGTTGCCACCACCGTGGTGAAGGGTCGTTCCGCAACTAACACTAAAGAGGGCACTGCGGCGCGTGGCGCGCCTACCGATTCATTATTTTAGAACAGCGGCATTTGCATTAATCGACGGAGGGGCGTGTGGCCGAACGTGGTGGTAGTCGAGAAAGAGAAATGCGTAATCGTATCGCGCAAGAGGCGGCGCGTGTGATGGTGGAAGATGGCGTGAAGGATTTTTATTTGGCCAAGCGCAAGGCCTTGCAGCACCTCAACGTCACCGCGAGCCAGGCGTTGCCGCGCAATACCGAAATCGAGCAGGCCATTGTCGATTATCAACGCTTGTTTAAATCCCAATCGCAACCCCAACGCTTGCGTCAATTGCGTCTCGCGGCCATTGAGGCGCTGCAATTTTTCACGCGTTTTCAAGCGCGTTTGGTCGGTTCGGTGTTGACCGGCACGGCCACCGAACATTCGGATATTAATCTGCATTTATTCAGCGATACGCCCGAAGAAATCGGGTTATTTTTAATGGCCAGCAATATACCTTATGATACCGCCGAGCGCCGCTATCGCTCCGCCAGCGGTGAAATACGCAAATATCCGGCGTATCGTTTTGTCGCCGGGGATGTGCCGGTCGAGTTGGTTATATTTCCGCTCCATGGCCGACGCGAGGCCCCGCTGAGCGAGGTGGATGGTAAAACGCTACGGCGCGCGAATGTCGGGGCGGTGCGTATGCTCGTGGACGGGGGCGATACGCCATCATTCCAAATTAAGTAGTGATCGGCGCTATTGATACATCTCCGGTCGCGTATCTTTGAAACGCCGGTGGACCCAGAAATATTGTTCTGGGGCCTTGCGGGTCTCGATTTCTATCAGTCGATGAAAGCGTAGGGTGTCGGCCGCCGGGTCGCCGCTGGGAAAATTATCCAACGCCGGATAAAGCGTCAATACATAGCCCTGCGCCTTGGGGAGGCGACGTATGAAAAAAGGCACCACCGGGGAGCCGCTGAGGTGTGCTATACGCGATGTCGCGGTATTGCTCAAGCAAGGCAGGCCGAAAAAAGGCACCACAGCGGTAGATTTTCCGCCATAGGCTTGATCCGGCGCGTACCATACGATGTCGCCCGCTTTAAGCGCCTTAAGCATGTCGCGTATTTCATTTTGTTTGATCGAAGAGGCCGCATGGCGATTGCGATTGTCAACGATGGCGCGTTCTAAGAAAGGGTTTTCATTGACTTGGTATACGACATGGAGAGGTGTATCAAGAAATAACGTAAGCAGCCTGGTGCCCGCTTCCAGGTCAGTGCAATGGGCGCTTAGGAGTATGACGCCTTTTTTTTCGCAAGCGCCTGCTGTAAGTGCTCTAAGCCGTCTATTTGTATCAAAGGACGCATGGTTTCCGGGGAGCGCACCCAATTGACCACTAAACCGATACCCAACGCGGTAAAATGTGTACGAAGTATGGTCTCACGCGTCGCCTCCGTTAGTTCTGGCAGGCAGTGTGCAATATTAATTCGGGCGATACGCGCGCGGCGTGGGGCCAGATGCAACGCAATTTGACCGATATACGTGCCGATTGTCACCAGATGACGGTAGGGTAACAGGCAGATCAGACGCAGCATACCTAAGCCTAGCCATAGGCCCCAATAGCGTGGGTGCATAAATCGCAAGCCTGGGTGTTTGGGTCTAACCATATCAATGGGTCGCTTATTCGCCGCCGCAACCGGTTATAATATCGGATTTACAAGGCTCAATGACAGAGGAATTATGCCAGGTCTAAGCTTGGAACAAAGTCTTACCGATCATCTCGACGCCATGCAACAGGTGCGCACCCTGCAGGTTCCTTTGCAACAAGCAATCGCGCTGTTTAGGACGGCATTTGCGCGGCGCGGACGCGTGTTTGTGTGCGGCAATGGCGGGTCGGCCGCCGACGCCCAGCATTTCGCGGCGGAATTTTCCGGGCGCTATGAAAAAGAGCGGCGCGGCTATCCGGTGCTGGCCTTGACCACCGACACCTCGGCGCTGACCGCGATCGGCAATGATTACGGTTACGAGCAAGTGTTCGCGCGCCAAGTGCAGGCGGTGACGTTGGAGGGCGATGTATTGATGTTGATCTCCACGTCGGGTAATTCCACCAATTTAACGGCGGCCGCCCGCGTGGCGCGCGCGCGCGGTGTGCAAACCATCGCGTTGTTGGGCCGCGACGGCGGCGCCTTAGCGCGGGAAGTCGATTTGTCATTGATCGTGCCCGCACAACGCACGGCGCGGATCCAAGAGGCGCATATCTTTATTTTGCATGTATTGTGCGAAGCGTTCGAGGATTAGTCCGTTATGCAGCTCGCCTACACGATCTTAATCACCCTGCTTACCCCGTTTGTGGTGATGTGGTTGTGGTGGCGTGGGCGCTCGCAGCCGGAATATAGTCAGAATATCGAAGAACGTTTTGGTTATTCCAATATAAAACATCCCGGCGGCTTATGGGTACACGCCGCGTCCATGGGTGAAGTCGCCGCCGCCGCGCCGGTGATGCAGGTCATACGTCTGCGTTATCCCCAATTGCCGTTATTAATCACGGTGTTGACGCCGACCGGCCGCGCGCGCGCGAAGGCTCTATTTCCCGAGGCGGACGTACACTATTTACCGATAGATTTACCCAGCGCGATGGAATCGCTGGTAGCGCGTGCGCATCCCTTGGCGTGTCTGATTTTAGAAACGGAATTGTGGCCCAATATGCTCAGCGCCTTATATCGGCGGCGCATACCGGCCGCGATGATAAACGCGCGCCTGTCTGATAATAAATATGATCGCTATATGCGATATCGCAATTTGTTCGCACCGTGGATAGGCGCGCTGGCGGTCGTGTGTACGCAGACGAATGAACATGCGGCGCGTTGGCGGGCCTTAGGCGCGCGCGCGCCTATCGTTACCGGGAATACCAAGTTTGATATTAATATCAGCGAAAATCAGCGTGTTACCGGTAAACAATTGCGCACTCTCTTGGGTGTAACACGCCCGGTGTGGATTGCCGCCAGCATACATCCGGCCGAATTGCCGCATATTTTATTGGCGTTCCGCGATTTGCGTATGCGATTCGGCGATTTATTGTTGTTGCTGGTGCCGCGCCACTCCGAGCGTTTTGGCGATATCGTGAAGGCGTGTCGTGCGGAGAAATGGACGGTCGCATTACGTTCGCGTAACGAAGGAGATATTTTAACCGATATCTACATCGGCGATACGATGGGAGAACTGACTGCGCTTTACGCGGCGTCCGATGTCGCTTTCATAGGGGGTAGTCTGGCGCAAAAAGGTGGCCACAATCCATTGGAGGCGGCGGCGTTGGGCCTGCCATTGGTGTGCGGTCCATATATGGCAAACTTCCGCGAAGTCGTACATGGGCTTAGCGATGCGGGGGCCGTACACACGGTGCGCAACGACAGAGAATTGGCCGCTACAGTGTCGCGCATCCTCGGTTCTCCGGTATTGCGTAGCGATCTCGGTAAACGCGCGCAGGCGTGGGTCACCCTGCACGGGGGCGCGGTGGCCCGCACCATCGAGGCGCTGCAACCGTTGTTTACCACCGTCATGACAGCGCTGCAAAAATTAGAGGAAAAGGCCCAGGCGGAAAAAGCGGAGGCGGAGGCCGGCGCGATCGTCGAAAGCGACGCGCAGCAGCCGAAATAATTTATTCGATTGCGTGATTTGTTGACAACGTTGGTGTGTGCAACATACATGCGGAAATCGCGCTATCCCCCACGCTTCACAAACCACTTATCCAAGGCCTGTAAGTCCCGTTCGCTCAATTCGCCGACGGCGTATTTTAAGCGCAATTGTCCCATTAAATATTGATAGCGCGCGTTGGCTAAATCGCGTTTCGCAGTGAACAATTGTTGTTGCGCATTGAGCACATCCAGCGCCGTGCGCAAGCCCACTTCCAATCCGCGTTGCGTCGCATCCAGCGATCCTTGGGATGACAATACCGCCTGCTGTAAGGCGCGTACTTGTTCCATGCCGTTGGCGACATTTAGATAGGCCTGTTGCGCGAGCGCGATCACTTGGCGGCGCGTGTCTTCCAGCATCCGCGCCGCGCGATCTTTATCCGCTTGAATCGCCCGTAGACGCGAAGACGCCAAGCCACCGGAATACAGCGGCACGCTCAATTGCAATTGAACGTCCGTTTGTGTGGTGTCCAACGGATGATTTAATGCGCTATTCACTTGGCTGTTGACGCCGTAGGTGGCGACTAAATCGAGGCTGGGATAGGCGAGTCCCTTGGTGCGTTCCACTTCATAGGCTGCAATGTCTAAACCGTGATTGGCGATACGCAGTTGCAAATTAGCGGTCAGCGCCTTTTTAATCCAATGATCGACATCCGCCGGATTGGGCGGCGTGAGTGGGATATCGGTCGCCAGCATCGACAAAGTGTAAGCGCCCAAACCGATCACACGGGTCAAATTTTCTTTGGCGACCTCGACGTTGTTGACGGCCGCGATTTCGCGCGCGGCGGTCAAATCAAAACGCGCCTGCGCGTCCGACACATCGGTGACAGTCGCGGTTCCGACCTCAAAGGCGCGTTTGGCGCGTAGGCGTTGTCCTTCGTTGGCGGATTTTTCGATACGCGATAATTCGAGATTATCGAGTGCCAAGAGCACATCGATGTATGCTTGGGTGACACGCAAAATATAATCTTGACTCGCGGCCTCCAGTCGTAAACCCGCTTGCGCCTCTAACAATTTAGCCTGACCAAAGCCTTCTATGCGGTCTTTGCGATAAACCGGTTGAGTTACAGTCGCACCATACCGATACCATTGATAGCTGCGTGTGCCCGCCAGCGGCGTTGAAAAATTTTTATATTCGGTCGTTTGATCTGTGTACGCATACGCGCCTAGCGCGCCGACCATGGGCAATAAACCTGCGAGTGCGCTAGGATAGGCCTCTTTTTCCGAGCGAAATTGCGCATCCGCCGCTGCGAGCCTGGGGTCTTGCGTGAGCCCGCGCTGATACGCGTCCAGCAGGCTAAGTGAAAGAGCGTCGGCATAACCGGCCTCGCTGCACAATAATAGGCCGATGGCAACGGCGATTTCCCTCATATCATTCCTCATGTTGTCGCCCTTTTTTTAGTTGCACGCCACCCGCTTGTACGACGTTTTTGGAGACGCAATACCGCATTTTCGCTCAATGAATAAACGACTGGCACTACCACTAATGTGAGTAGCGTAGAGGTGATCATGCCGCCGATTACCGCCACCGACAATGGACCGTTGGTGTCGGCCCCTGCGCTGATGCCCAATGCCGCAGGCAACAACGCCAAAATAATCGTCAGCGAGGTCATGACCACCGGTCGCATACGTATTGGGCAGGCCTCTAATAATGCATCGTCGATTTCTCTGCCCTCGGCGCGCAGTTGGTTGGTCAGGTCAACCAATAAAATCGAATTTTTAGCAACCAAGCCTATCAACAACACCAGACCTATCATCGAATAAATATTCAAACTATGTCCGAACATCCACAACGCCGCCACGCCGCCTATCATTGCCAACGGTTGCGCGACCATGATGATCATCGGCTGCAAAAAAGAATTAAATTGACTGGCCAAGACCATGTATAACAACAGCGTCGCCATCAAGAACGCGAAGGCCATATAGCCGATGGTTTTTGCAAATTCCTCCGCCTGACCGGTAAACTTTACGCTATAGCCTATGGGTAGGGTTTCATCGGAAACGGCTTGTATTTTATTCACGGCCTCACCCAGCGCGATGCTAGGTGTGCCGAAAAACCCCCCGCCATATTGCAAATCCAAGCGCGTGATGCTGGCCGGGCCGAGAAACTCTTGGAACGCAACCGCAGTATCCAGGCGCACTAAATTATTTTGATTATTGCGTAAATAGATGCGGTTTAAATCACCGATATGCATGATGCTGCCTTCTTTGGCCTTGATGCGTATATCGTAACGCTCGCCGTCGCCGGGTTTATCGCTATAGCGCGAAATATTCATGCCCCCGGCCATCACCTGTATCGCCACCGCGACATCTTGAGCGGTGAGGCCCAGATCCGCTAAACGGCCGCGATCCAATAGCGGTATCATGGTGGGCAAATCCAATTCCAGTGCGAGATCCAAACGCCCCAAACCTTGGACGTTGGCGAGTTTTTCATTCAACAATTTTGAATACCGCGCGACCTCTTGCAAATTGGGTCCGACCACCGAAAATTGCAGCGGATCGCCGCGTTGTCCGCCCATCATCGGCACCGGCATCGCGAAGGCCCTCACGCCGGGCAGTTGCGCAAGTTTTTTGCTCACTTCGCCGACGATCTCTTTTTGATGGCGGGAGCGCTCGCCGTGCGGTTTTAAACGCACGAACGCCATCGCTTGATTGACTTGACCCGCTTGGCCCAAGCCGATTGCGGTGAAATAGGTCAATACCTCGGATTGTGTTCCCAATATGCGTTCAACCTGCTCCAGGCGGTTATTTGTATAATCGATGTTGGAACCCAAGGGCGTTTTCATCATGACCATAAACCTTCCTTCGTCTTCGTCGGGCACGAAACCTTTGCCGACTTGACCGAAGAAGAACGCACTGGAGCTTACAATTGCAATGGTGGCCGCCACCACCTTCCAACGATGCCGTAACGAAAGCGCCAGCATACGTTTATAAAAACGCTCTACTGCGAGGAAGGCATCTTCCAATATCGTATATACACGATTGTGCTGCGGTGCTACTTTGAGATAGCGCGAGCATAACATCGGCGTCAGCGTCATCGACACCAGCCATGACACCATGACGCCAAACACCACGACGATTGCAAAGGATTGAAAAAACCGGCCGATAATTCCGCCTAAAAAGATCACCGGGGTGAATATCGCGACCAACGATAAGGTCGCCGCCAACACCGCGAATACGACTTGGCGTGTGCCGCTGATCGCCGCCTTGATCGGGTCGGGCTCTCCTTTTTCGCGGTGGCGAAAGATGTTTTCGAGCACCACAATCGCGTCATCCACCACCACGCCGACCAACAATAGCAGCGCCAGCAAGGTCAACGAATTAAATGTGAACCCGGCGAAATACATGACCGCGACCGCGCCGAGCAGCGAAACCGGAATCGCCGTTGCGATAATCAGTGTCGAGCGTATGCTCTTCAAAAATATCAATACCACCAGCGCCGCAAGCAAGGTGCCCAACACTAAATGTTCCTTCAACGCCTTGACCATTTCGTTGATGAAGGTCGAGTCGTCGGTGGAAATTTTTATCGTCATGCCGGGGGGTAGCTGCGGCAATATCTCGGCGTCCAAACGGCGTTTTATTTCCTCGATTATGGCCACTGTGTTGGTGCCCGCGATTTTGACGATGCCGATGCCGACCGTCGCCTTGCCGCCGAAATGCGCGGTTTGGCGGTAGTCCGCCAGACCATCTTCGACGGTGGCGACATCGCTCAAACGCACCGCCGCGCCGCTACGGTAGGCCAATACCATACGGCGTAAATCTTCTAGGGTGTGAAATTCAAAATCCAGCGTAACCATGAATTCGGATTGCGCGCCGACCAGAAATCCTGCAGGCGCCTGTAAATGTTCGTTATTGAAAGCACGCACGATATCTTGCGGAGAAATCTTGGCGGCCGCCATACGCTCGGGATCCAGATCGACACGTATGGTGCGATCGCGGCGACCGCCTAAGCGAACCTCGCCCACCCCGTCAATAGTTTCGAGTTTTTTCTTGATCACCAGGCGCGCATATTGATTTAATTGCTGTTGCGTGCGATCACCTTGCAACGCCATCCAAAAAATCGGCGACGCGCCGATGTCCACCTTGGCGACCACCGGTTGATCGGCGTCTTTGGGTAGGTTGCGCAACGCCTGATTGACCTTGGCCTGCACTTCGCTGAAGGCCACATCGACGCTTTTATTTAAATTAAATGACGCTGTAACGACGGATATGCCGGGCGAGGAGCTGGAGGAAATATGCGTAATGCCGGGTACGCTATTGACGGAGGTTTCAATGACGTTGGTGATGCTGGAATCGATAATTTCCGGGCTGACGCCGCGCATCATCGTGGTGACCGTGATGATGGGCGTGTCTATGCTTGGAAAACGATCCACACCCAAACGCGTGTAACTCACGATACCGAATAAGACCAAAACCGCAGACACCATGTAGGCCAAGACATGGCGTTTTATGGATAATTCCGGCAGTGTCATGGACGCCACTCCTGCGTCGTGACGGTGGTTTTATCGGTCAGAAACCCCGCGCCATCGACAGCCACGATTTCACCCGCCTTTAAGCCTTTGGCGATTTCGATTTTGCCGTTTTTGCGCACCCCTTTTTCGACCAATCGTTGCATCGCCTTGTCGCCCTCGATGACATAAACCACGTCGCCGGCGGGACGTTTAACGACTGCGGGTTCGGGCACCATGATTGCGCCTTTACGGTGTTCCAGAATAATCACGCCACGCACGCTGGCGCCGGGTATCCAGTGTCCGGGATTGTCGAATTCCGCAACCAGATTAATCGACTGCGTGGCCTTTTCAACCATCGGGCGTATCTCTGCAATCTTGCCCTTGATGATTTGCTGCGGGGCGGCGGGACTGATCAATTCGACCGACAAACCGATGCGCATTTTCGGCCCCAAATTTTCGGGCACCGGTAAAAACGCGTACAGTCGATCAGTGGTCGTCAATTTAAACAAGGTCGTGCCGGGGCGGATGTAATCGCCTGCGGCCACCATGCGTTCTTCTATGCGCCCGTCTATCGGCGAGACGATGCGCGCGCGTTCCACATTGAGCTGCGCAGTTTCAAAGCGCGAGCGTGCGCCGGTCAGTTGTTCGCGCATGGAGGACAACTGACCTTCCGAATCATCGAGCATGGATTGGGTCGCAAAATTATCTTTCACCATGCCGCGCGCACGTTCGGTTTGGCGTTCTTGATTTTTTAACAAGGCCTCCAAACGTTTGATCTCGGCATTGGCCTGATCGCGCGCCAACACTTGATCGCGATCGTCCAAGGTGGCCAACAATTGTCCGCGTCGCACCTTTTGGCCTACATCGGCGTGTATGCGCAATAATTTTCCGCTCACTTCGGCGGCCAACTGAGGGGCCTGGCGCGTATTCACCTCGCCTATGGTTTCTTCGACCACATTGACATCTTGCGCCGTCGCCGCAGTCACCGATACGATGGCCTTGCGCGGGCCTTTTTGCTCTTCTTGTTTGCCTTTGCAGGCACCTACGCCCAGCGCGCAGCTTAAGGTCAAAATACTCAGCACTATCGCACGTTGCATATGTGTACCTAGGAATTTTCGTGGGTATCGGACGCCGCTTTTTTCATGCCTGATAACAGCGCATCAAGCACAGGGGCGGAGTCTTCGCGTGGTGCGCGACATTATGCGCGCAGCGACAGGATCAAGAGAGTTTGTTGTAAATTGCATAGATTGTTTTGTCGTGCGAACCATATTGCCCGAATGCTAAACAGACCGCTCAGTCAACGTGCTAGGTTAGACTTGTTGCGTGGGTGATTCAATACCTATATATTTGTGGTATTGCGGCCGGTTTTATTCTTCCAGCGCCGGGTGATTAGCGCGCGGCATATCCAGGTAATAGCCTTGCACCATATCCACGCCAAACGTTTTTAACATCGCCAGCGTTTCGCTGTCTTCGACAAATTCCGCCACCGTAATTTTATTCATCCCACGCGCGACATCGACGATGGATTTGACGAACACTTGGTTATCATGATCGTTGGGCAGGTCGCGTATGAACAGTCCGTCAATTTTAAGGATATCGACTTTAAGATGTTTGAGATACGCGAATGAAGAGAATCCAGTGCCGAAATCGTCTAAACACACACGGCAACCGGTTTGGCGCAAGGCCTCGATAAAGCGTTGCGCGTCGTGGAGATCCGATACCGCCGAAGTTTCAGTGAGCTCGACCATCAAGCGGCGCGGCGATACGCCGAATTCCGCAAGCACGGTGGCGATAAAACGCGGCAAGGCCGGTTCATCGAAAGAGCGGCCGGAAATGTTTACCGCCAGCGCAGGCAGGCGCGGCAGGCGTTGCAGCAGCGCGATACTCTCGCGGATCACCCAACGATCGATATCGAGTATTTTATTGGTTTTTTCGGCCGCAGGAATGAAGTGGCCGGGCATGATAATCCGCGTGGGATCTAACTCGTCCTGCATACGCACCAACGCCTCCAGGTGCGACAGTGTCCCATCCGCCGCGTGGTACACGCCTTGAAAATGTAATTTCATTAAATTATTTTCCAACGCATTACCCAGACGCTCGTTCCAGGTTAAACGATGTAACATTTCACGCGATGCATCGAGATCTTGGCGATAGACGCGCCAGGCGTTTTTTCCGGCCTCTTTCGCCTGGTACATCGCGGCGTCGGCGTGCGACACCAATTCTTCGGTATTCTCGCCGTGGTGCGGATACAAGGCGATGCCCAAGCTAGTGGTGAGGCGTAGATTTTGGCCTTCAAAGCGAAACGGAATTTGCGAGATCGCGCGTATGATACGCTCGGCCAGGTGCGTCGCCTCGGTCTCGGTGGCGTCGGGCAGCAGCACCGCGAATTCATCGCCGCCGATGCGGCTGACCACCTCATTGCGGCGCACCAACGCGTGGACCTCGCCGGCAACGCGTATCAGCATAGAATCTCCGGCTCGATGGCCGAAGGTGTCGTTGATATATTTAAATTCATCGAGATCGAAAAATAACAGCGCACCCTGTGATTTACGGCGTCCCACGTCCGCCAGCATACGCGATAATTCTTCTTGGAAGCGATGGCGGTTATACAGGCCGGTCAGGGAATCGCGCTCGGCCAGATAAATTAATTGCTCGGCGGTTTGGCGCTCGCGCGTGATATCTTCGTAGATCCATAAACGCCCGATAAAGCGGCCGTCATTGTCGCGCACCGGATATGAAAGTTGGGTGACGACTCGGCCATCCGCCATCACGATTTCAAAAGTGTCGCTGACCTCATGTGTGCCTAACACATGTAGAATATGTTTGGAAAAGTGATCCGGTCGCGCCAGCACATTCGCGGACAGGCCCATGATTTCGGCGGTGGGGCGTCCGGTCAGGTCTATAGTGTCGGGAATCAGCCAAATACGTTTAAACGCCGGATTAAAGTATATTACGCGATTATCCACATCTTCAAAAAAAATGCCGATATTCATGGCTGAGAGCAATGAGGTCATGCGCGCTTGCTCCTGGTGGGCCTGCGCGACTAAGCGTCTTTGCATTTCTTCCGAGGTCTCGAGTTTGATCACCTTGTCATGCAAGGCAATTTCCATTTGTTTACGTTCGCCGTGATCGCGTACGCTGGATCGATGGCCGAGAAATTCGCCGTTCCCGCCATAGATGGGTTGCCAAGAAATCGCAACCCAGCGGATAATACCGTCTTTACATCGCACCTGAAACTCGAAATCGTCGCCGCTGCTACCCCGCACGGCGCGCGAAAATTCTTTACGCAGACGTTCGCGGTCGGCGTCGTTGCCGATCAAGCACATCGGGAAATCTTGCATCTCCATGCATTCATCGGGCGTATAACCGGTCAGTCGCGTGACCGACGGATTCACCCAAATGAGTTTTCCGTCCTGCCCTATCCAATTTTCCCAATCCACGGTGTAATCGGCAATCGCGTGAAAACGTTTTTCGCTTTCCTTGAGTGCGCTGACTGCGGCGTGGGATTTATTTTGCATAAAATTGATGGCCGCGACTAAGCGGTCCAATTCGTCGGGAATGCCGCGTGGTGTGCGCAATAAGCGCAGCGAATTGTTGGCGGTGCTGACATCGAGTTGGCGCAAAAAATCCGTGACCCTCAACAAATGGCGAGTCACTAAACGATGAAATAGAAAAAGGATAAATCCGGCGACAAAAAACGTTTTAAAGCCATTGCTCAATAAAATGACAATGGCCTGCTCTATAAGATGGCTGTATACGGTGCTGAGCGTCGCGATTATGATCAAGGTGCCGATCGGGCGGGACAAATGATCTTGATGCAATATCAAGGGATAACGCCGTTCGAAAAAATTACCGGTGGTGCGTTTGCCCGCCTCCGCCCATAGGTAATCGCCCTCATAGACCGCCGCGTATTCAAAATTCCGTATGTGCGCAATACCTTCGAGCTGTAAGGACAGTTCTTTTTGGTTGGTCGCCCATAATGATTGCGTCAGCGCCTTGAGGTGGACGTGTTCGACTTGCGATAAATCGGCCTCTAATTCGCTCACGGCATGACGATATTCCCAATAAATTTGAATGCCGGTAGCGATAATCGCGATTAAGGTGCTGAATAAAATGATCGCGATGACGACCTGGCGCGCGATAGGCGATTGGAGCAATGAATAGCGGCCGCTTGGCTCCGTCACGGCCGGTGCGTCTCGCGATAGGGCTGTAATTTTTCGCGATAAACCTGTTGATAAAAACCGCTTTCTTTCATTTCACGCAGCACATGGCCCAACTTAAGGGCAACGCGTGCATGACGTTTATGCAGATATATAAACATCTCGCGCGTCTCCAGCGGCGGCGTCAATTGATAAATATCTTTAAGACCGTCGCGCGCGATGAGCGCGACGCCGGTGGCCTGCGCGTACAATATCACGTCTACACGACCGAGCTCCAGCAAGCGAAAAAGCTGCTCCGGGTCGTTTGCGGTAAGCAAGCGTCGCGCACCCTGCATTTGTCGCTCGTAGATTTTCCAACCCTTGATGAGGCCTACGGAGTGTTGGCGCAAGGATGTCCAGTTGGCGGGGATCGAGCTGTCTTTACTGAACGCGCAGAAGACCCAATCCACGAGTTTTTCGGGCACGCGGATGAGGTTCGGATATTGTTTTTCCAAGCCTTCGATACGCGTAAACTCGCCATCGAGCGTACCCGCATTGGCGTCAATTAACGCCCTTTCGGCGGGCAGGTGAATCAGATGCAATTTAAAATTTAAACGCTTGAAGGCCGCGTCGGCGATGATATCGAGAAATCCGTCGTGCGCAGGCGTGGTGAGGGGCGGGTCGTTGGTATCATTGAGTCGCAATTCCGTCGCCTGGGCCGCAAACGTGTCCGACAATGAAAATAGCAATGCGCAGCATACGATACCGGCGCGCCGTGTGATGCATGGGTAGCGGTTGCGGGCATACACCAGCCGTTCGGTCATAGATATCCCTGTGTCCGGAATGCCGGGCGAAGTGGGGGCGTATGGCGCCAAATCGCGGCACATTCCAGTACACCATACTTTGCGACATATCCGTTGCGGACGCGCAAGTAACAATAATACTAGGATAACAGTATAGTTGAGGTCAATGTTATTTGACCGATGTAAGTGGGTTTGCGTCAAAAAAATCGGACAGCAACGCAAACAGTGTTGAATATGCGTCTCTATCACTTGGGAGCCCCTACCAAGCTATTCTGAGATTTGTGGCCGTCCGGCGGCCTGAATCGCTATTCAGTATGCGAGCCTCTCCCTTTGGTAAAGGGGGGTTGAGAGGGATTTTATCGTTTTGCACCCCTATACTCATCTTTTTCAATAGCGCTAACCTACCCTACCGACTCCGAAAATAGGGTCAGACTCGACATAATCTCATTCCTCGGTTATGCTCAAATCGCAGAGGATTGTATTATGTCGAGTCTGACCCTATTTGCCTTCATTTAAAACTCCAGAGCGCCTTGATTGGCACCGCGAATAAATCGTCCGCAAACCGCACTGCACTCTCACCATCGTAAAGCACAACACCTGCGGCGAAACGTGCGCCACTCGCGTCCTTGAGTTTGCGCAATCCACGAAAATCCGACTCCGAAACCGTCGCCGCAGCCTTAACCTCAACTCCCGCGATGTCCCGCCCTTCGCGTTCCAACACAATGTCCACTTCGTAGCCGTCCTTGTCGCGGAAATGATGGAAACCGACGGCGTCCTCATGCCAACTTGCTTGCCGCCGCAGTTCTTGAAATACGAATGTCTCCAGAAACTGGCCGAGCAACGCGCGGTCCTTCGCCAGCGTTGCCGCATCCACGCCAAGCAGACTCGCCACGAGGCCCGTATCGCCCATGTGCAATTTCGGCGTCTTCACCAGCCGACTCAGCCTGTTGCTGTGCCAGGGCGGCAGCATCTCGATCAAGAAGATGCGTTCCAGCAACGTCACATAGTCGCGTATGGTCGGACGGCTCAGCTGGAACGGCGCAGCCAATTCGCTCACATTCAACAACCGCGCCGTTTGACCCGCAGCCAGTTGCAGCAACCGTGGCAATGCGTCCAGCGCACTGATGCGCGCCAACTCCCGCACATCACGTTGCACCAGCGTCTCAATATAGGCTCGGTACCAATCGCGACGACGACGGCCGGAACCGCGCGCCAACGCTACGGGGTAACCACCCGCGATAATGCGCTCCGCCAGCTCCACGCCCAAGCGGCCAAACTGCCGAGCCTTGAAACCCCGCGAAAACAGAACATCGATAAAGCGCGAAGATGCCCCCACGACTTCGCACTGCGCCAGTGTATACAAACGCAGTAGCTCCATCCTCCCGGCCAGTGAGTCCGACAGTTTCGGCGCCAGCAGCACGTTGGCCGATCCGGTCAAAATAAAACGCCCCGG
Organism: Gammaproteobacteria bacterium; assembly: GCA_919902765.1. GTDB lineage: Bacteria > Pseudomonadota > Gammaproteobacteria > S012-40 > S012-40 > CAKKRP01. The sequence goes on from CAKKRP010000131.1 coordinate 65,994, forward strand.
CTGCCGGGCGCGATCTACGACAGCTTTCAGCGACGCGAACAGCTCGGGCACACGCTGTACCTCGTCCAGCACCACCTTTCTGGGCAGGTCGGCCACGAAACCCACCGGGTCGGCCTTGGCCGCCGCAAGCTGTACCTCATCGTCAAAGGTTATGTACGCATAGCCGGGCACGGTTTGCGCCAGCGTCGTTTTGCCGCACTGGCGTGGTCCATGCACCAGCACAACCGGGGTGTCGCCGAGCGCTTCGATCAGCCTCGGACGCATGAAACGGTTAATCAGGGGGTGGGTAGCCATGCGGCCGATTGTAACAAACGTTCCCGGCTAATTGAAAGCTTCTATGACGGCCAATTGAAACCCACCATCAAACCGCCGCAGCTTGGCCAGGTACTGACAAATTCGCCTGGAACGAATTTGGGCGCGCGCAACGCGGCCGAAGGCCAAGCCCCGGGATGGTTCGACATACGGGTTGTCGTCGCTCACCGCCAGGCGGCTAAAGGACGGTACGACGCCTAATCGTTGCATCGTTGACGACATCGCTAAAATAGGGTCAGACTCGACATAATCTCATTCCTCGGTTATACTCAAATCGCAGAGGATTGTATTATGTCGAGTCTGACCCTATTTGTCCAATTGATCGTGGGTGTGAACCTGCGCGAGCAGATCGCGCACTTGATCGCGTACCTCGCTGAGATTGTTGAGGCGGTAATCCCTGGGCGATCATTCCCTCGTCGTGTAAGTAATTTGTAACGAATTATCAGCCATTTATGTTACAAACGGTGTAAGTAGGGGGCTTAACTTAATGGCATTGACTCCGACCCCTTTGATCGTTCAGTCAACGACAGCGACATCGCGCATTTGGTCCGCGACGAAAAGTCAAAGGTGAGTAAACATCTACCCGCCGAGGTCGTGCGCGCACTACCAAGTTACCTAAACAATCCCCAGGCGGTATTGTGGGACAAAATAGATCCGGCAGTGGTTTACGTATTCGATTTACCGGGAGATGATCGCCACGGAAAACTGATAGTGCGCGTCAATTATAAGATTAAGGGCAGGGCCGAAAGCGAGAGGTTCACTATGTTGACCAACAGCGTCCGTACTGGAGGCGCAGTGCCTCAATATTCGCTGGCAGACAAACATCACTATGAGGTAATTGATGGTGAGTTGTAAGTACCGTCCAGGGGGTACGCCACCTTCCCCGTAAGAGTGTCGCCGCTACCAGGGCGGGATCACCCAACCGGACGTGCGATTTCCCGGTTGCCAGGACGGTACCTACATTATAGGACAACGGCATCTGTAGTCTAGTTCTAAAGGTAAAAAGAGGAAGCGACTCAAGCTGGTGCGTCAACACCCGTCCAAGCCGCCAACCCACAGGCAATACCCTGTGAGCCAACCAAGGCTTCCCCACTGTGTACACAGCGGAGCTAGCCTAACATAAAGAGCAATAGCCAAGGAGGCTCTATGGCCAAGAATGTACCCGTAATCCCGTGGATCGGCGGTAAACGCCGTCTCGCCAAGCATTTGCTACCATTATTCCCTGACCATAAATGTTATGTGGAGCTATTTTGCGGCGCGTGTGCGCTGTTCTTTGCCCGTCCTCCCGCCGACGTGGAGGTGATCAACGACATCAACGGCGACGTGGTCAACCTATATCGGGTGATACGACACCACGCGAGCGATTCAGGGCAAAATGATGATCACCCTCAACGACCACACAGACATTCGAGCGCTGTTTGCGGGTTTCAATGTCGAGTCGGTAGATATCAACTACACCGTAGGTGGTGGCCGCGACTGCCGCAAGGCCGCCAAGGAGCTAATTATCCGGTCATGGTGACCCTCCGGCACACCCGCGCGCGCCACGTCAATGGTAAATCTGGGTGTATTTTTTACCAGTATTGAGAGTATTATTGCCGGTAATTTTAATTATTTGCTAAAATTTGTCGCAATTTCACTGTAAATTCTAAAACGGCGTTTATTTGTTTAACTTATTGTTTCTACGTAGATATATTGGATATTGGGTAATGATCAGGTTGTCGCAATTCTAACGTCACCCCACAGAACGGGTGAATAACACCTCGTCAGCCCGAAGCGATTTTCCGAAATCTCTAAACAGTGGGATTACATTTGAGGGCAGCGCATCCGGCAACAACTCATCATCGTCTGCGGCGGCGATGGCCGCGTCGATCAAATCCGCAGCCTCGTCGAATTCGTCCAGGTTGCCCCAGTCCAATTCGCTCTGACCGTCCACCCGGACTCTGACTCTTTGCAGCGGAATTTTGGCAGACCCATCTTCCAGCCTGTCGAACTGGAGCCGGAAGTCCTCCTCGAAGCCCCTGGGAAGCCGGGCTCGATCCGGGTTTTTACGACGCCAGAGTTCCTTCGCGCACTCGACGATCAGGTTGCGATAGGCGATCAGCTCTTGCGTGCATACGACGTCAAGCGCATGTCCTTCAAATCGCTTCCCATCAAAACGCAACGAAGCAAGGTCTGTCGTGATGTCTGTAGCCATGATGGTTCCTCCTAGGGCTATTGGCACGCTATTGCGGATTATGCGACAGTCGTACTCGTTTTTGCCATTGTTATCCCACACTCACCGGCACCAGCACCATCGTGTCGTTGCCGAAGATGTCGATCACCTTCACGGCAACGGTGTAGCGGCCTGCTTGGGTGTAGGTGTGGGGTGCCGAGATGAATTCCAGGTCGCGGTCCTTGCGCGTGCGAAAACTCTGCCATTCGTTTTCGAAGATGTAGCTGCCGGTCCAGCGCTCTTCGTATTCCACGGCCTCGCCCGCCTGCACCTGCGCGACTTCTTCGCCGGTCCCGGCGTTCTTCGGCACGCGGATGATTTCCTTGCGGCTCATGTAGTCGAAGTCCACCGCCC
>CAKKRP010000132.1 GCA_919902765.1 Gammaproteobacteria bacterium
TTTAACGCATTTCAGTTTGCCCTGTGTTGATCCCATGTTGCTGCGTACCCACGCTGCCATATACTGTAAATATATACAGTTTCTGCGATTAGTGCAAGGCTAGTGTGGTGGTGTATCGCATCACCCGCGCATCCCCAGCGGATCATCCGGGTGTACCGTCGGCATAAACGGCTTGCGGCGGTCTTGATTGGTGATTTGATAGACCTTGCCTATCCAGTTGTCGATGACGGCCTCGGCGGTATCGTGCCAGGTGTTGTCTACGCGGGGAATTAAAATATCTTCCGGTAACGCGGGCAGCGGCGCGCGCGCGGCCTTGGCGGCGACCGTCAGTTCTTGATATTCGCGCAAAATCGCCTGGGTTTGCAGGCAAAAATAATTTTCCGGAAACGGCGGGTAGTCCGCGCGCGCGCCGCTGAAATAGCGCACGATTTCGCGTTTGAATTCTTTTAATAAACTGATGGTGTCGTATTCGGGATGGCCTTGAAAAAAGACCAAACGAAATAAATCTTCACTTACTGCGAGATGCACGCCGGCCTCCGCGCTTTCGACCAAAATACGCACACCGGCGGCCTCGAATTGCGCGCGACTGACATCGTTGTAACGCGAATGCGGCACATCGAAACGCGTGTTGACATCGCACACCAGCGGGTGGCGACGTTCGACCACGCGATGCGCATATACACCCCAGCGTTTGTCGCCCATGGGGCGACGTTTTTGGCCATAACGGAATTCCATCACCGCGTGCGTGGCGAGGCAAGAGCACAAGGTCGAGGTGACGTTGGCATAGGCCCAGTCGATGACCTCGATCAAGGGTTGCCAAAACGGTTCGGCGGAGAGATTCGGTTGTGTGACGTTGGCACCGGTGATAATTAACGCGTCCAGGCCTTTTTGTGTTAAATCGTCGAAGGATTCGTAATATTGTTCGACATAGCGCTGACCTTCCGCGCCGCGCGGCAGGCCTGGCAGTGTGAAAGGATGCACATAAAATTGCGCGATTTGATTGGATTCGCCGACCAAGCGAAAAAACTGGCGCTCGGTCGCGGCCAAGGCGGCATCCGGCATCATATTCAACAGGCCGATGTGCATTTCGCGTATGTCTTGATGCAGCGCGGCATCGGGCGCGATTACCAAGCCGCCTTCTTCTTTTAAGCGTTGAAAACTGGGTAATGCGGAATGTGCAACCAAGGGCATGGGTTGTGCTCCAACTCACTATATTTAGCGATCACAAGTATCTGCTAGGCGACGCCGGACAAACACCGGTAAGACCGTGCGCGTGGCGCACGCTACCGTTATGTATTTCATTTATTTTCCCGCGCGATGACTTCTTCTAGCAAGGCCAGAAAATCACTTTGGCTGCGTACTTGCCATAATTCGCGCGAGGAAATCGTATAGCCGTACCGCTGCGCAATCGCCTCATAGCGCGGGATACGTGCATAAAACAAGCGTGGAAACATCCAGCGCACCAAATCGTTAGGGTCTATCATTGCGACATAGGCCAGGTTTTTTTCGCGCATGTAGACGGCCAGTTGCTCGTCCAAAAAGGCCTCGCGGTAATACAAGGGTTTGGGGTCTTCCTTGGCGCGGCGGATCAGTTCGGCCTCGTCTTCGTGGGTGGCGCGGATATATAAAATTAAACTGTGTTCATCTAGCACGCGCAACACATCGGGATCGTCCAGCTCGCACACCGAGCCGCCTGCGTCGTTTAAAAAATTATCGTAGCCATAAATCTCGCGTGCCTTGTTGACGAACTCCGGCACGTCCTTCATCGCGGCGATTTCGGCTTGATGGTGCAAGGCTTGGCGGCGCTTGAATTCTTTGAGCGGCAAACCGCCCAGTTCTGGATTACCCAATTTGCCCAGGAAACTCGATACCGGTTTTAGATTATCGACGGAGATATTGTTGCGCACATAAATTGAATCCGTGCGTAGCAGATCGCGCATAAACGGGATATGCATGATTTGTTGTTTGATATTGTCGAGGATAGGTTCATCCAAATAACGCGTACCGATGCGATAATCGCCGGAATAATGAAACCAGTGTTCACGGCGTAGGATATTCGCCAGCGCGGTCTTGCCGACACCGGACATACCCAATAGCGTGATGGATTTGTGTTCCCAGGCGCGGAATTCGGCGATGGCGAATCTCATGCGTGCGCCCAGTGTGCATGTAGCGCCAAAAATTTTTGCAAGGCCTGGCCGCGATGGCTGATGGCGTTTTTGACCTCGCTCTGCAGTTCCGCCGAGGCGCAGCCGCGTTCGGGCAGCCAAAATAACGGGTCGTAGCCGAAGCCGTTTTGACCGCGCGGCGCGCGCAATAACACGCCTTCCCAGGTGCCGTGGCAGATCAGCGGCGTGGGGTCTAAGGCGTGACGCATATACACCAATACGCATTGAAAACGCGCCGTGCGCAGCGCGTCGGGCACATCTTGCATCGCCTCCAATAATTTTTCGTTGTTCGCGCCATCGCCCGCGCCGACACCGCCATAACGCGCGGAATAAATGCCGGGCGCACCGTTGAGCGCATCCACTTCCAAACCCGAATCGTCGGCGATGGCGGGCAGGCCGGTGTGTTGCGCGGCATTGCGCGCCTTGATGATGGCGTTTTCGACAAAGGTCAGGCCCGTTTCATCGGCCTCAGGCGTGTCGAAACGAGTTTGCGGCACGACCTCGACGGCAGCGGCCTCTAGCAGATGTTGCAGCTCGCGCACCTTGCCTGCATTGCCGGTCGCGAGCACTAATTGGCGATGATTTTTTGTATGCGACATAATCTTAACCGAATAAAACTTCGCGTTGTTTAGCAATCAATTGCGCGATACCGCCGCGCGCCAGCGTCAGCATTGCGATCAATTCATCCTGCGAATACGGATGGCCTTCGGCCGTGCCCTGCACCTCGATGAACTGTCCTTGATCGTTCATGACCACATTCATATCCGTTTCGGCGCTGGAATCTTCGGCATAATCGAGGTCCAACACTGGTGCGCCGCCGCAGATGCCTACCGATACCGAGGCGACGAAACCGCTGACATAACGCGTGACATCTTTATTGCCCGCGACCACGCGTAACGCATCGACCAATGCGACATAACCGCCGGTAATGGAGGCCGTGCGTGTACCGCCGTCGGCCTGGATCACATCGCAATCTATCGTGACGGTGTGTTCGCCTAAAATTTCCAGTTTGGTGACTGCGCGTAACGAACGGCCGATCAGGCGTTGAATCTCCATCGTGCGCCCGCCTTGTTTGCCTTGGGCCGCCTCGCGGCTCATGCGCTGGCCGGTGGAGCGCGGCAACATGCCGTATTCCGCAGTCACCCAGCCCTTGTTCGCGCCTTTTAAAAATTTCGGCACCTTGTCTTCCAAGGTGGCGGTACACAACACCTTGGTGTCGCCGAATTCGACCAACACCGAGCCTTCCGCGTGTTTGGTGTAGCGGCGGGTGAGGCCGATGGAGCGCAATTGATCTGACGCGCGACCGCTGGGGCGCATGAGGGTGTCCTTGGCTAGAGTAATGTGGGGTGATTATAGCAATAAAGCGCGTATCACAGTGTCGCCATACGCCGAAATTCCGCTACTGTTTGCGGGCGTTGCGCGGGGTCTACGCGCATTGCGGCGTCTATCGCCTGCAATAATTCCGGCGTGTATTGATCCACATACAATTCCGCCAACGGAATTAACGGGTCTTTTTTGAGGCGATTTTTAACAGGCGGGGGTGATTTGCCTTCGATACAGGCGCGTAAGGTCGCGCCTAAGGCATAGATATCCGTCCATGTCCCCACTTCCGCGCCTGAATAGACTTGTTCTTTTGGCGAAAACCCTTGGCTGACCACATTGGCCACAGGGTCGCGCGGGCCGGATAATAGGTTATAAACCGCCCCGAAATCGATCAACATCGGTTGTCCATCATCGCGGATATAAATATTGCTGGGTTTGATATCCAGATGTAATAATTTATGTTGATGCACTACTTCTAAGCCCGCGAGTATAGGGCCGAAAATACGCCGTAAAAAATTTTCGAACAAGGGTCGGCGCGCCTTTTTTATAATCGAACGCAACGCGATGCCCTGGGCGAAATCCATCGTAAAATACACCGTCTCATGGGCCTGAAAGAAATGACGCACTTTTACAATATTGGGGTGGTTGAGCGCCGCCAGTACCGCCGCTTCTTGAAAAAATGCGCGTCGCCCTTGGCGAAATAATTCGTCATCGGCCTCCGGGCGTACTAACACATTCAGATTCTCGTCACGAAACGCGAGCTTAGAAGGCAGATATTCTTTGATGACGAAATATTGTTGAGTGCCATCTTCTTCCGCCAAATACACCAAGCCAAAGCCGCCCTCGTTTAACACGCGGCGTAAGGTATAGCGATCTAGGCGGCTGTCTACCGCCAGGGCGAGGCTGGAATTTGACATAGTATGCGCGGGATATTTCCTATAGAATGGCCCGTATCCGATAACTATATCGCCACATTAGGGTCAGCCATGAGCCTACGCAGCATGACCGCCTTCGCGCGGCGCGACGAAGCCTTGCCAGAGGGGCGTTTGTCGTGGGAACTACGCTCGGTCAACCACCGCTATTTAGAAGCCAGTTGTCGGTTGCCGGAAGAATTTCGCGTCCTGGAACCCAAGGTGCGCGATCATATTCAACAGGCCCTACAGCGTGGCAAAGTCGAGTGTACGCTGCATTTTCGCGCCGCCACGGCGGCCTTGAGTCACTACCAGTTGAATGAACATTTGGCGCGTGAATTGGCCAAACTCAGCCGTGTCGTAGACGGCATGTTGTACAGCTCCAGCCCCGTCCACGCCATGGATATTTTGCGTTTTCCCGGGGTGTTGGAAGCCACTGCGGCGAGTATCGAACGCCTGCACGAGCCGGTGTTGCAATTATTGGCGGGCACGTTGGAAGATTTGATCGCCGCGCGCACGCGCGAAGGTGTACGTTTGCAAGAGGCCTTGGACGAGCGTAGGCGCAAAGCGTTAGAAATAGTGGGCGTAATTCGTCCACGCCTGCCGGAAATTTTGGAAACCTATAAAAAACGTCTGTTAACGCGTTTAGAAGAATTGCGCCTGCAAGTCGATGCGCAACGCTTGGAGCAGGAAATGGTGTTACTGCTGCAACGTATTGATGTTGAAGAAGAACTCAAACGCCTAGAAACGCATTTGAGTGAAATTTCCGGGCAACTGACCTCGCATCAACCGCAGGTCGGGCGACGCTTGGATTTTTTAATGAAAGAATTACATCGCGAGGCCAACACCTTGTGCTACAAGGCCTTGGATTTGACGACCATCCAAGCGGGCGTGGAACTCA
>CAKKRP010000133.1 GCA_919902765.1 Gammaproteobacteria bacterium
GATGCTTTCACCCGTTTCAATGGCTGTTGAGCTGGAGACGTTGGTGATCAGGGCGTCCAAATATTTCTTGGAATCCTTAAGATACGGATTGGTATCAATGAGTGATTTTTTGCCCATGGAGAACCCTCTGAATACAATCTCTTAATGATAGGGTACTATCGCCTGATGTACAACCTATTAGTTAATCGGCCAGATTTTTAACTAGTTGAGGAAACTAATTTCAGCTTTTAAAACAAGATGCTATGACAATATACTGCGTGCGTTGCGCCGCATACATGCAAAATGTATATGCGGCCTTGGCGGGGTAGCTCAGTGGCCGTCGCTGTCTAATACGCGGCGCACAAACGGATCATATTCCATGTCTCCCAAATCTGCACCGTCTATGAAGTCATAAGGTTCTATTACGCCAGGGTTAGCCTGTGGCCAATGTGTTGCAGGCTGTGGTCGTAATTCTTTGAGTGCTAATGTTGTACGTTGGTCACGGTTGGTATGCACGATTTTGGCGGCCAGGGCCTCGTGCGTCAACCAAATTACATCGAGTTTTTCTGCGCCATGTTGGCCCGTGTAACGGCTTGCGGGGCGTCCTAAGTAAGTTAAATCTGCAATGTGTTTTAGCGTTGTTAATTGTTGTTCAGGCACTACTCGGTTGAGTGTTTCCCAGTCTTTTTCACGGCGTTGGGTGCGCAATTCGCCTGGCGTGTACTGGATCAATTTGTGGTCTTGGTGAAATACGCGGGTCAATGTCAATTCTCCGCGCGCGTCGCGTTGCCACACCTCGCTGTATTGATTGCGGCTGGTTTCCACTTGATTTGCGCGGCGGACTAAATACCAGTCGTTGGATACCGCTGCCGAGCCTCTGGATTTCAGCGTTTCGATATAGTGCGCGGCAAGGGGAGTGAATTCGGTGGTGGTGTTAATTTGTGCCGCATTTATGTGTGTGGCAGAGACGCACAGTAGTGCAATTAAAACGTAATGACGGATACGCATCGCGGTGTTGCCTCATACAGTAAAATATCCGGCACAAGGTGTTCCCGTTGTGCCGGAATTGTTCTAGATTGAATTAGCGCGGTTGACGTTCGTCATCAAAACCGAACGAGGCGCGCATCACATGATAGATCCAGTTCTGTTCCATCGAGCCGTGGACTAAATGCGCCATCGGACCGGTCGCATAGACACCAACGTCCTCACCCGCATGGGTTTCGGAGTCCAGCGGTACAGTCGATTCTTGTAAAAAATTCAGACTGGTGGTGTCTACACTGGTGAGGTCAGGACGTTTCGCGCCGTTAACTATTGCATCGCGCCAGCCGGGGCCGTTGGCATAACCCAAGGTGGTATATGGCAGGCCTAACTTATCCATGTCCAGCATCGCGGGGGAGCCGTCTATAGCCGGAACGCCAGACACTAAACCCACGATGTCATTGCCGCGATGCGGATAACCTGCGATGGTGAAGGTGTGACTGTGATCGGCGGTGACGATGATTAAGGTGTCACGCGGGTCGGTCATATCGTAGGCCTTTTGCACCGCCTTGGATAATTCAATCGCGTCGATCAGTGCGCGTTTAGCATTTCCGGCGTGATGGGCGTGGTCAATGCGACCGCCTTCGACATGCAGGAAATAACCTTTGTCGCCATTTTGCAGCATAGAAATAGCCTTTTCAGTCATCTCTGTTAAGGACGGTTCACCCGCCTTATCGCGCGCGCGGTCGGCCTCATATTGCATATGACTGTTTTCAAATAGGCCTAACAAGTAAGACGTGTTGCTCGGTGTCGCAGCATCGAAACCTGCGCGGTCCCATACATATTTAGCATCGGCTCCGCGTGAGCTCAGCCATTCGGCGGTCAAATCACGACCATCGTTGCGCAGGCCTTTTTTATTGTATTCCGGGTCGAGCTGCGTTTTGGGCATAAAATAAGTGCGGCCGCCGCCCATAGCAACGTGCAGGCTTGCCTTTACTTCCGGCGATGCCTCGATCAACTGTTGTGCGATATCTTTAACGCCACAGCCAGCGGGTTTGTTGGAATCTGCCTCCCAATCACGCACAGCGGTGTGGGCGTAGGTGGCGGCGGGTGTGGCATGGGTCAGGCGGGCTGTAGTCACCACGCCGGTCATTTTGCCTTCCGCTGCCGCTTGTTCTAAGAGGGTGGGTAACGCGTGCGCGGCAATCACCGCCGGGTCACATTCATTGCGACTGGTGAGATGGTCTACGGCGAGCATGCCTTCGCGGGCTTTGTATCCCGTCATGATCGCAGTCATTGTCGGCGCAGAGTCCGACGTTTGTTGATCCCAGGAATAGGTTTTTGAATAGGCGGTGTAAGGAAAATATTCAAACGACAGGCGATTTTCTTCACCCGGTCTGCCGTTTTGTTGGCCTGCGAGTATACGCGCTGCGGTCACGGTGGAAACGCCCATTCCGTCACCGACGAATAAAATAATATTTTTTGCGTGGCGCAGATTGGGGCGCATCCGTTCGGCGTTACGTATGAATTGTTGACCGGCGTTATACCAATCCTGAACTGATTCCGGGCCTTGTACCGCAGGTGTGGCGGCCATTGCGGGTACCAAACTGGTGGTGAACATCGCTGCTGTGACTGCGACAGCCATCGTTTTCTTTACAAATACATGCATAATGACGCTCCGGAGGAAGGTGATTGGATCGCGCTGCGAGCCAATTTATCTTGGGTGCGTACACGATAATCGGAGAATGTTGCAACGGAGTGTCATTATGACGACAAATAAACGACGTGTAGGGCAGTATTGCAGAAAACGCTATAATCTATGTAAAATTCACATCCCCGTCTTAAACTTATCCGATTCCGTCACGCCGCTGGCGCGCACTTGCTTGAGCGCGGTGCCGTATTCTTTTAGGATGCCCAAACTCCATGTCAGACGTTCGCGGTAATAGGCGTCCGATGCCGCATCATTCGCTGCCGGGTCGTTATTCAATACTTTGTCGGCACGGCGTATGATGACGTGCTCAGGGATGTAACAAATGCGATTGTTTTTGTAGCTGCTCATGCGCAATTCCGCGACGGGATAGGAGCCAGACGTTTCCGTTGTGGTGACCGTAACGATCAATGCCGGTTTGTGTCCCAATTCGCGTTTGCTGAACAGCAAGAAGAAATTTTTCAGCCCGGCCGGAACTTGTCCGTGCCATTCAGGAGATACGATGACAAACGCATCCGCTGCGAATAATTGTTCGCGTATGGGTTTTAATATGTCCCACTTGGCATCTCCGTCCCACACGCCTTGATCCCATAGGGGCAGGGGATTGCCCGCCAGGCTGTATAACCATGTTTCAATATGGTGTGCATCGACGCTCAATTTTTGAATAACGCGCGCGATTTTTTCGCTCTGCGAATTTTCGCGGTGACTGCCGCTGATAATGGCGATTTTCATTTCTAAAATCCTGGGGTAGCGATTGACGCTTATTTCTCGGCAAATTTAGCTTTTTTCTGCACTAGCTTGCCAATATGATAATCGCGCATGGCCTGTTCGATTTCGTCACGCGTGTTCATTACGAAGGGACCAGATTGTACGATAGGTTCGCCAAGCGGGCGACCCATGACGATAATGAAACGCGCTGCTTGTGTCGCGGCGTCTATGTCTACGCTCTCGCCGCCGCTTAAAACCGCAAGATGGTGCAATGGCAATGCTTGACCTTGCATGGCCGCCGCGCCTTCAAATACATAAATAAATCCACGCATTTGGGGGTCTACACGATGCGCGAATTGATGCCCCGCAGTGAGTGCAACATCGAAATACAACGCTTGCGTGTTGGGATCGGCAACCGGGCCGCGCGTGTTGCGATATTGGCCTGCGATGACGCGCACCGTTGCGCCATCGTGTGTATCGCTAGGAATACCTTCCGGAGAAATTTCTTGATAATCCGGGTCGCTCATTTTTTCGCGCGCCGGTAGGTTAATCCACAATTGAAAACCGCGCATCAGGCCGTCGGATTGTTGCGGCATTTCAGAATGGATGATGCCGCTGGCGGCCTTCATCCATTGTGCCCCGCCGGCGCGTAAATTACCACGATTTCCCATGCTGTCTTGATGCAGCATATGCCCATTCAACATATAGGTGACAGTCACGAAACCGCGATGCGGATGGTCTGGAAAACCGGCGATATAGGCCTCAGGATCATCGCTGTTAAAATGATCCAACATTAAAAACGGATCGAGATTGCGTAGGGCCGGTGTGCCGATGGTGCGATGCACGGTGACACCCGCGCCTTCGGAAACGGCCAAGGCGGGGATTAAGCGCTCTATGCGACAGGCTGACATGCATACTCCGGAGAAGCTCGTTAGGCTTATTGTCGGTGGAATTGATCGAAGTTGCAAGTGGGTATGGCGGCGATTCTGAGTAATCATGCGGGAAAAGGCAGATTTTATCTCTAAACCGCTGATAGTGCGGGCATTGTTTTCCAGCGTGATGATAGCGCTTGCGCAGCGCAACGCATGCGCAAACATTAAACTGCTTGCTGCTGATTGGTGTGGCAATCCAGCGCCCACACGATGTGCTCGGCCACCAAAGGTGAGCACGCTGTAAGTTTGGTTTTTAACGCTGTAATAACCTCTGGATGTGACGGTGCATTGCCCAATGCCACCGCGATATTGCGCAGCCAACCGTCGTAACCCGTACGCCGTATCGGCGAGCCGCCGGTACGCTCAAGAAATTCCGTTTCAGTCCATAAAAATAGCGCAATTAAATGTGCGTGGTCCAAGCCATGGCGCGGTGCGAAATCCGCTTCTCGACTTGGTGTGGCGTGGCGATTCCACGGACATATCAGTTGACAATCGTCGCAACCGAATATGCGATTGCCTATGGCCTTACGAAATTCTATCGGTATCGCGCCCTTGTTTTCGATGGTCAGATAGGCGATACAACGGCGCGCATCGAGGTGGTAGGGGGCAATAATCGCCTGTGTCGGGCAGATATCGATACAGCGTTGGCAGGTGCCGCAATGATTACGCGCGGGCGTGTCTAGCGGCAATGCAATATCGACGTAGATTTCTCCGAGAAAAAACCACGAGCCTTGGTCTTTGTCGATCAAATTGGTGTGTTTGCCTATCCAGCCTAGGCCGGCTTTTTCCGCAAGCGCGCGCTCTAAAACAGGGGCGCTATCGACGAATACGCGATAACCCATAGGGCCTATCGCAAGTTCAATTTGTTGCGCGAGTTTGCCGAGACGCTTACGCAAGGTCTTGTGGTAGTCGCGCCCAAGCGCATAACGCGCGATATAGGCGCGGCTGTGGTCGTCGAGGGTTTCCCACGCATCGGTCGCGTGTTGTGGAAAATAATGCATGCGCGCAGAAATAATGCGCAGCGTGCCGGGGACTAGCTCTTGTGGCCGACTACGCCGCGTGCCGTGTTTGTGCATATAGTCCAGGTCGCCGTGCAAACCTTCGTTTAACCATTGTTGCAAATGGGATTCGGCTTGCGTAAGGTCGATATCGCTGACGCCGATTTGATCAAAACCCAGGGTGGCACCCCATTGTTTGATTTGGTTGGCGAGGAGATCAAGATCCATAGCGATCAGTACGTGGACGGTTGAGTTGCATCGGGTTTATTATACATTATGTGCTCCTCCAACATTGCGTTGCGGTCTCACGCGGGGCGTTGTACAAGCGATAGCAGGATTTAAATTTTATGTAACTCTTGAATAACTTGGGTGCAAAGAAAGACCAGCGATAGGGAGCCAGAGTCCGTATTTACAACGGTTTAGAGTTAAGTTACCCAAGAGTTACGATTTTATTTCGTTAGCTCGGTTTCATCCACAAATAAGGAATTTAAACACTACTCATGGCCAATTTACCGTATGTAAAAATTTCACATGAGGTGCAGCACATTAAGGCGGATGCGTGGTGCAGCTCGCCGCGTGTACGCACCGCGCACAAGGGCGATTTCGGGCATGTGCTAGTGTGTGGCGGGCAACTCGGGATGGGCGGTGCGGCGTTGTTGGCGGCGCGCGCTGCGCTACGTATCGGCGCAGGCAGGGTGAGTGTGGCGACGCATCCCGGCTACGCCGCGCTATGGAGTGGCATACAGCCGGAATTGATGTGCCATGGTGTGGAGCGTGCAGCCGATTTGGCGACGCTGGTGGCGCGCGCGTCAGTGGTGGCGGTTGGCCCGGGCTTAGGGCAGGGCGCGTGGGGCTTAGCGTTGTGGGCGCGTTTGATGGAGGTGAAACAACCCCTGGTGGTGGATGCCGACGCATTGAATTTTTTGGCGCAAAATGCACTCCAACGTGACGACTGGATACTCACCCCGCACCCCGGCGAGGCGGCGCGCTTATTAAAAACCAGTGTGCAAGCGGTGCAACAGGATCGGTTTGGCGCGGTGATTGCGCTACAAGAGGCCTATGGCGGCGTGTGCATTTTAAAGGGGGCGGGCAGTTTAGTGTGTGGGCCGGATAAGATTGTCTATGTGTGCGACGCCGGGAATCCCGGCATGGCGAGCGCAGGGATGGGCGACGTGCTGACGGGGGTCGTGGCAGGCTTGCTTGCGCAACGTTGGCAAAACGGCGCGCGTCTTGAAGAAATCGCCACCCAGGCCGTATGGTTGCATGCGACTGCGGGCGATAAGGCGGCGCGTGACGGGGGCGAGCGCGGTTTAGTCGCCGGCGATTTGTTACCGTGGTTGCGCGAGGGTGCCAATGGTCGATAAGCAGTATACTAGCGTATTGCCGGATGACGCCGCCACCTTGGCCTTGGCGGCAGCGGTGGCGCGCGTTTGTACGGCCGGTTTGACCGTCTATTTACATGGCGAGCTGGGCGCCGGCAAAACGACGTGGGTGCGCGGATTTTTGCATGCCCTAGGTTATGCGGGGCGGGTAAAAAGTCCGACCTACACGCTGGTGGAATCCTATCCGTTGGCCACCCATCAAGTGTTTCATTTTGATCTTTATCGATTGAATGATGTAGAAGAGCTAGAATACATGGGAATACGCGATTATTTGCGTGACGATGTGGTATGTCTTATTGAATGGCCGGAGCGTGGACAACCCTTGTTGCCCCCACCCGATATCGACGTGTGGCTGGAATATGGCGAACCGGACGGGCGTTTGGCGCGGGTGGTCGCAGGGAGTGACAAAGGGCGGGCCTTGTTGCAACAGTCCATGGTGGAGTAAAGCGTGCGCGTGAAAGTGTTAGCC
>CAKKRP010000134.1 GCA_919902765.1 Gammaproteobacteria bacterium
GGCCACCGCGCCGACGGCAGCCAAACGCCTGGGCGACGGTCAACTGTTTTTGAATTATTTGCAATTTTTGAACAACTTGCTCGCGCAGGCGCCGCGCGGCATGCGGCCCATGCTCGACAAACTAGATGTGTTGTTTGGCCAATTGACCCTCGGCGGTCTGCGCCGTTGGGCGATGTGGGGCGCGCACGCCCACCGTACCAATTATGAAGAACAAATAAAATATTTCGGTTTGAACACCAAAGAATCCTTGGCGGTTTTACAAAAAGAACGCAAGGGTACGTTGTTTGTCGATGTACAACGCCGCATCAATATGTATCTACGCGCGCTATGGGCACGCGATTTCTTCATGAAGCCTACTTCCGGCGATTTTGAAAATCGCGAGGGTTACAAGCCGTTTATCGAAGATTATTTTTTGAATCTACCCGATGCCTATGACGATATTGTACACCCAGGTGCGGAAACCGTCCCTGGCCTAGAGGTTTATCGTGCCGCCGCCGCGCATAGCGCCGCACATTTAGTCTATACAAATCGTCCGATTTCCGCCGAGTCATTGAATACCTGGCAAATGGCCGTCATCGCGGTCATCGAAGACGCGCGCGTGGAAACACTGGCCATACGCAAGTTTCCTGGCCTAAAACAACTATGGGCTAAGCTGCATACCATCACTCCGGCACATTCCGCAACCGCAGGCGATTATCTAAACCGTTTGGCGCGCGCGTTATTGGATGACACCTATCGCGACGACGACGCGTGGATCGCTCAGGGCCGCAGTTTATTTAACGAATCCAGCGACAAACTCGACACCAATCAAACCTCATGGGACATCGGCGTGACCTTGGCACATGCGTTTTTAGCCAAGAAAATCCCGTTTAACCCGCGTGCCGACGTGTTGACGGCACCCTACCGTGACGATAACCGATATTTTTGGGAGTTCGAAGAATTCGATTTTCAGAAATCGTTATCGGCGGGTTATGAAGAGCCCAAACAGGTGCGCAAATACGTCAATGTGATGGAATTCGCGAATGAAGTCGATGTAGAAACCGCTGGTGATGATGCACAAGAAATCTGGGTGTTGAACACCGAGCTGTTTCCCTACGAAGACATGGGTGTGTCCTACAACGAATCAGAAGGCAAAGAACCTGTTTCCGCACCCTTCCACTATTCGGAGTGGGATTATCAAATACAATTGGAACGTCCCACCTGGGCAACGGTGTTAGAAAAACGCCCCAAATCAGGCGATTTAGCAATAATCGACGATATCGCCGCGCGCCACAAACGCTTGATCTCGCGCATGAAGTTTTTGCTCGATGCGATGCAACCGCAAGGCGTGCAACGCGTGCGCAAATTGGAAGACGGCGACGAGGTCGATATCAACGCCGCGATACGCGCGATGATCGACATGCGCATGGGACTACAACCCGATCCGCGCATCATGATGCGGTCAATACGCAAAACACGCGACATTTCAGTGATGGTGTTGGTGGATTTATCCGAATCCACCAATGAAAAAGTCGCCGGCAAAGACACCACCGTGCTGGAACTTACCCGTCAAGCCTGTGTGTTGTTGGCCGACGCCATCGCCAAGGTCGGGGACCCCTTTGCAGTTCACGGGTTTTGTTCCGATGGTCGCCATAATGTAGAATATTTCCGTTTTAAGGACTTCGATCAGGCATACGACGACATCCCCAAGGCTAAAATCGCGGGCATGACCGGGCAGTTGTCCACCCGCATGGGCGCGGCGGTACGGCACGCGGCACATTATTTGAAAATGCAAAAATCCAGCAAGAAATTATTGCTGGTCATCACCGACGGTGAACCTGCGGATGTGGACGTGCGCGACCCTCAATATTTGCGATACGACACCAAAAAGGCCGTCGAAGAGGCTGCGCGAGCGGGTGTGGTCACCTATTGCATGAGCTTGGACCCACGCGCGGATCAATACGTCGCACGCATCTTTGGGCAGAAAAATTTCATGGTGGTGGATCAAGTCGAACGCCTACCGGAAAAATTACCGTTGCTGTATGCGGGGTTGACGAGGTAAGTTATCCTTCAACCCACCCTGCAGACGACGCTGGACTTGATCGACATTTGTTGGAATACGCAAAACCCGCTATTACCAACCTACTTTTTTCACCTAGAGGTCACAATGGACGCACAAAATTACGTAGGCATCTACGACGACAAATACGGCGGCATGACCCATCTGGGCCAGATTATTAAAGATGCCTGGCTGTTCGGAATCATCCCCGAAACCGAAACCGGCGCTGGCTGGGCGCAAGGGCAAATGCAATTGGTCTACGACAAAGTCAGCGCCCGATGGGATGAATTTGGCCACCTGCCCAGCCACTTATCTCCCGAATTACGCGAACGCCATACGCGCATTTACGAAGAAGCGATTAAACGCGCCAGGGCTGCGGGTTGGGATCCGGTGTTGGGGGAGGATGATTGAACTAAAACTGCACACCCACGGCAAATCCGGCGCCCGGTGTAACATCGCCGGATCGAACGAATCTAATGAGCCCTAATTTCATTTCGTAAAACAGAAAATCATTAAATTGATTGCTTGACCCACCGTAAAATTCTAGAGATAGTGGCGCCCCTTGGCCGGCCACTGCTTGGCCATTGTCATCGTTATAACGACTCATACCCGTTTTAAGTTCAAAAAAAGCGCTATTCCAATTTTCTATGTTGCCATACACGCGAACGCCGCCCGTTATACGGTAACCTTCCCCCTCGGCGGCAACATACTTCGATGACGCCACATAATGCGCAGTGGCCACTAAAGAAATTTGACGCGTCAAATAGCGCTCATAAGAACCATTGACATCGCCTAGCAAGAGCAAGCCTAGCATATTCACACCTAATTTATTTTTGCTTGCAACAATTTGTTCGTTCGCGGACGCCGCAGTACAAGCAACCATCAAAACCAAGCCGCAAACAACATGGAAGCGCGTTTTCATTTCAATTTTCTCCAGTGAATAACGTGTATTGTGCTTATTAAAAGTCTCATAATTGTCCGGACATAGAGTCAATATCTTACTGCAATTCGCAGCCGAAAACCCCCTCTCCCTAACCCTCGGCTTTGGCGTCCTGCATCGCCCTACCGACTACATCCATGTAGTCGTCCCCCGCGAGGGGGGAGGGGAACTATTGTGAGACGGTTAATAAACGATAATTTTTTATTATCCCACCCAGCGCAACGCCCCGCCTAGAAATGTCCAATTAAAATATTACGATTCGGTTTGTGAACATTGAGTACAATCGCGCACCAGCCGACCTAAGTTCAACCCCCACTCAAGGCCTGCACCAAACACACCTCATCAGTGGTATGCAACGCTTGTGTCAAATCAAACACCTGCTCGTTGTTGACGAACAAACGCATGTGGGGCCGCATATTGTCCTGCTCATCGACGACGCGGAAGCGCAGACCAGGGTATAGTCGGTCGAGATCGGCGAGCAACGCGCTGAGCGTCGCCCCGTGGGCCTCGACTTCGCGCGCGTTGGTGTACGACAGCAGCGGACTAGGAATTGACACTTTCATTAAGTCGTTTGCGCTGCACAGATCATTATTTGTAGCCTCATCGCGCTTCCGCCACTTCCACGGCATAGATTTCGGGAAGATTGCGCGCGATACATGTCCAACGTTGCCCTGCGTCGCGACTCATCCACAGATCTCCGCTCGTGGTGCCAAAATATAGGCCGATAGGGTCCTGAGCGTCTGCCGTCATGGCCTGGCGCTTTACCGTCCACCAGGCTTGGCCTTCAGGCAGGCCCGCTGCGAGACGCTGCCAACGTTTGCCGCCGTTGCGTGTGACAAACACAGCGGGCTTGCCGTCCGGGCTGGTGCGTGGCCATACGGTCTGTCCGTCCATCGGGAACACCCACGCAGTATCGGCATCGCGCGGATGCACCACCATCGGAAAACCGATGTCGCCGACACGCTTGGGCATATTGTTCCCAATGCGTACCCATACGTTGGACGGCCGATCAAGCCGGTAGATGCCGCAGTGGTTTTGTTGATACAAACGATCCGGGTTGCTGGGACACATCCGCACACAATGGGGATCGTGGAAGGCGACATTGGTGGCGTCGAAGCCACCCACTACTTCCATCCCCTGCACCAGGGGCTTAAACGTCTTGCCAGCGTCCATTGATTCGTGAACACCACCGCCCGACATCGCGAAATATAAGTGGGTCGGGTCACGCGGATCAACAATGATCGAATGCATTTTCGGCCCGTCTGGTGTGCCGTCTTGCACGCTGCCCATCCACGCACGGTACTGCGGGTCATCGTTAACGTTGGAAAACGGCGTCCACGTGTCGCCACCGTCGCTGCTGCGAAACAGGCCCTGCGGCGAGGTGCCCGCGTACCACGTATGGGGTTCATTGGCGTGACATGGCGTCAACCAAAAGGTGTGATCCACGGCGCGACCACTGCCATCGGCCGCCTTCGCAAACGCGGGTGGCCGGGTGGCCTCTTTCCAAGTGCGGCCACGATCAATCGAACGAAATATCGTCGGGCCAAGATGACCGGTTTTCGCCGCTGCCAACAGCGTTCGCCCATCGCGCGGGTCGAGCACGAGATGATTGATGATGTGCCCAAGAAAATGCGGCCCGTCCGCCTTCCAGGTCTTGCGCGCCGCATCGCCATGAAATATCCATGCGCCTTTGCGTGTCGCTACAAGTACCGATGTACGCCCCGATATATTCTTAGTGCGCGTAGATTGTTTCTTTTTGCGAACAACTTTTACCGTAGTACGTGCCATGATTTCCTCCCTCATTTTGAGTACTATCCCAATATCAGCAAGTTAAGCATTTACACTATACAAATGCTCTAAATAATAAAACTATCATCGCCACATAAACTCAAGCACCCATGTCTACGCGTCTCCAGGGCGTTCCAGCACCACCCGATACGCGTCCATGCTGCGGCTCAAAAAGGCCTGGGCCGAACCCCAAAGATACAGGCGAAACCGGCGATATAGCGTCTCACCCCAGCGTCGGACTATCTCGTCCTGGGCATGATCCAGGTTCTCGGCCCAGGCCTTACACGTGAGAAAATAGTTGTGTCTATCGTTGTGTACCGTTAGCACTTCCAGCGGAGTCTTGGCGACTTCAGCCAGGAACGCGTGTAGGCAAAAATAAGAATGATCCCCCGGAAAAATGTAGCGAGAAATAAACGTAGGTTTGGAATATTTCTCGCGAAACGCGCTGGCATCGAGATAGACGCGACCACCCGGTTTCAACAAACGGTGAAAGTGTTGCAACACGGAAGGATAATCGGGCAGATGCTCCATCACGCCCAGAACAACGATCGCGTCATAGGGTAATGGAGAACTATATTCCATGAAATCTTGGTTCTCCACTCGACACGGAAGTTTCAGCCGCTGTATCAAATCGTAACTATTCAGCACCGCAAAAGCTAGCGACGATCATCCGCTACGAATAACAG
>CAKKRP010000135.1 GCA_919902765.1 Gammaproteobacteria bacterium
ACCGCCTGCCTCCATGCAGTCGTCTGCCGTTACTATTTTTCACACCTGCTACAACATGTATTGTGCAGATGTCGATTTACCCTCTCATCTCACCGCCATGACAACACACCATAAAAAAATTGTCAACTTAAAGTACGTATATTAGTTTCACAGCAACCGTGAGTCATTTGACTTCGCGTTACCGGTGTTTAGGCACAAAAAAAGGGGCCTCGCGGCCCCTTTTTTTGCAACACCAACTACGCTATCAGGGTTACGGTAACCCGGTGGTGAACGGATCCGCCAACGAAGGCGTGGTGCCAAACATACCAGTAGCGCCCCAAGCATCAGCTCCAGCCGCATTCTGGAAAGGACCAGAACCAAGCAAGCTATAGTAGTAAATTGGGCCTGGAATATCAGTCATATTGTCAAAGGATTGAAACCCGAACTCCATCGCACCGGTTGTGCCCGTGGTGGCGCCGGTACCGCCCGCCGTGTTGGACACGGAGATTTTCTGACCTAACCACATGGCTTGGTTATAACCATCGTTAGCTCCGCCCGTCAACAGCAACGTGTTTGGTGTGCCAACAACCATATTAGGCAAGGAGGCCGTCACATCCGCCGAAGCGTTTTTCGAGCCATGCACTTGCACCAATTTAAACGCTTGCACATCGCCTTCGGTGCCACCAGCACCATTATTCAACCCTGTCAACTGACCAATCACTGTAGAATGACCTGACGTGGTGCCTAGGCTATTTACATCCGCCCGATATTCAAAGGCCGTTTTAAATTGGTTCCCAAGTGTGGTAGTGCCACCCGTACTATTAGCTTGGTTCACGTCTTGTTTAATGACCACAGCATCCACACCCGTTGCAGTGGGATTCGCCCACCCCATGGACAATTCCGTGCTCGACTTAAATGCCGTGTTCTGGTTACCCGGCACCGCAGATTCAGCGATGGTTTGCTGCGCCCATATTCCGCTCTCATTGGCGATCGTTTGAGTGCCTTGGTTGGTGGAATATTTCACCAACGACTCATCCGCGAACTGCTTTGCACCGGCCGTAGCGGGGGCACCAGGAATATTCGAGTTGTTGGCATTTTGATCAACCACGACAGTATGAATATACTGCGTTACCTTGCCCTGGGGGTCCTTAATGGACACCATCTCTTGCATAAAACCCTTGCCCACCGCTATCGGCTGCGAACACGTCACTGTGTAACCGCCGCCTGTGTTACCGCAAGTGCCGGTGACATCGCCATTGGTCACGGTAAAAGAACCCACTTTAAAACCCGTCGGCGCACCCGCAAAACCGGCACCCGCGAACAAAGATGATAGCGCCCCTGCTAAAGCCGCAATCTTCAACCCCTTCCCCTTACGCATACTAACCTCCTCGTTAACGAGAGAACCGCAACACTGAACCGAAAGACGTTCAAAAACTATACCTAACTTGTCAGAGCCGCCCAATTAGCCCCATAAGATATAAATTTAGCAATCGGGAGCAACAATGTCAAGCGGTGTCAGAACCTTAGTAGCGACTGTAGTGCCTGTTGCTTAGGGTGAGCTTAATCTTGCTCTCCCCTTGTTTTCTTGCAGGTTGAATTGTTATCCGCCACTCTTTGCCCACTGGCAAGCGCTCCCGATATTATAATTTTTTATAACACACGTGGTTCATAAATATGAAATTGTTACGTTGCGCGCCATAGTCGATCTTGGTGATAGAGGCATAGTCTACATGCAGTTGTCGCGACTGTTCCAGCGGCACGCCAAAGGCCTCGGCGATCAAGGCGCGTATCGGGCCGACATGGGTGACTAAAATAATCGCCTCGCCGCGATGCCGTTCGATCAAGCCATGCAGGCCGCCCAACAAGCGCGCCCGCAAATCGGCGAGTTGCTCCCCCTGGGGCGGGGTGTACTGCACCGGTGCGGCCTTCCAGGCGCGATGTTCGTCGGGAAATTGACGCTGGATTTCATCTATAAACATCCCTTCCCATGCGCCATAGCGCCGTTCTGTCAACCACGGCGCAGGTTCGCAGGCCAAGCCGACCACGCGTGCGATTGCCGCCGCCGTCGCCCAGGTGCGCGCCGCTGGGCTGGCCATGAGCCGTCGCACCTTTAGGCCTGCGAAATACTGCGCCATCGCCTCGGCTTGCAGAACGCCTTCCTCATTTAAAACAGGGTTTTCCTGGTCGTCGCAATAAATACGATTAGAGGGGTAATCTGTTTTACCATGTCTGACGAAATATATCTGAGTGCTCGGTTCTTTGGTCCTCAGGGTCATTTATGTTGAATCTCTCTGTTCGATCAGTTATGAATACGAGTTAAGTCATACACGCAGGGATGTCACCTATTTATGGCACGCATAGCTTTACTTGAAGACGATCCGGACCAATCGGCATTAGTGCGCTTATGGTTGGTCGCCGCAGACCACCAATGTCAAGCATATCATACCGGCGCGGATTTCATGAAAGCGCTGTCGCGCGAGAGTTTTGATCTCTTGATTATCGACTGGGTGCTGCCCGACGTGCCGGGCGATCAGGTCTTGGACTGGGTGCGCCAGCGCGTCGATTGGCATATTCCTATCCTATTTACCACCAGCCGATCCGACGAAAAAGACGTGGTGCATGCGCTCCAAAAAGGGGCGGATGATTATATGATCAAACCGCTGCGCCAGGCCGAGTTGATGGCGCGGGTGCAGGCCTTGAGTCGGCGCAATCAGCCCACGGGCGCCGAACCCGCCAGTGTGTTGGATTTTCCCCCATACCAATTCCAGCCGCGCCAGCGCATGTTGAAGCTCAACGGCGCAGCCGTGACCTTGACCCAAAAACAGTATGATTTAGCGCTGTTTTTGTTCCACCACGTGGGGCGCATCATGTCGCGCGGTCATTTATTAGAAAGCGTGTGGGGCGTTACGCCCGATCTCAATACGCGCACCGTGGATATCCATATCAGTCGCTTACGCAAAAAACTCGAATTGGACGCGCGCCACGGCTGGCAATTGAACACGGTTTACCAACATGGGTATCGCTTGGAACAATTGGACGGATAGGGCGACCGGTTCTGATGTCGTATTACTCTAAATATTTCGCCTGCCATTGCAAATACAACTTGTATACGTACTGGTTATATTCTAGTTTGTCCTTAAATTGCTTGGGATCTATCGCGTCGAAGACATAATAATTTGCGCGACTATTCACGGTGCGCATGAAATGCCATAATTTGTGTAGCAACGTTTGCGGATTACGCCACTCAAAATCGTCTTGCGCCTCGTAGTGTAAAAAAACCGGTACGATGGGCAGGCCGGTGCGCAAGGAGATATCGAAGGCCCCGTGCTTGAATTCTGTGTGCAAACGACGCCCTTGGCAACCGCCTTCGGGATACAAGGCGATGTTTTTACCCGCCATCAAGGCGGCGCTGATTGCATCGGCGGCGGCCTTGCGCGACTCGCGCGACTCGCGTTGGACGTAGAGCGTGCCTGCGGCCCAACTGATGCGTCCGGCAAACCACCAGTCGCGCACCTCTTCCTTGGCGAGCGAATAAACGGGAAATAGCGCAGGAATGCCGATATCTTCGAAGGCCGAGGGGTGGTTGGCGACCATTAAATAGCGCGCTGGCAACGGATAGCGGTTTTTTTGATGGAGACGCAGATCCACCCCTAGGGCATGTACAAATACCTTGCACCAAAACCTAAATAATCCGGGATAAAAGCGGTCGAGGACGCGCTTGGGCATGAACGTCAGCAGATACAACGCCGCCGTCAGGGCGGCAAAATCCAGCCATAAGACAACAAACTTGGCGATCCTTATGATGTAGTACAACACAGCTTACCTCGCAGTCCGGCGATGCGGCGCGCCGAGCGCGGCCTTCAAATAACGGTATCGGTATGCTGGGCGACCGATTTGAGCGGTATTAACTATATTAGACTAATAGACATTTTGCGCGGGGCAGTTATTAAATCAAGGCTATTGACTATATTATTATATTCTAATATATTACCATCCATTGTATAGTCAGTTTACGATGGAGATATTTCGCATGACCGATGTAATTGTCGATGTACGTGAGCGTGATGAGTTTATGCTGGAGCGCATCGCTCACTCTATCAACGCCCCGCTTTCCGCCTTTACCAGTGTCGCCCCTGGCGTGTTAACGCAACTCAAAGATCGCCGCATCGTTTTTATGTGCCGTGGCGGCGCGCGCGCCTCCCAGGCCTTGGAATTGGCCAAAAAAATGGGGTTTGACGATGTGCATGTCTACAGCGTCTATCCCGGCGGTTTGGAGCAGTGGAAGAAATCCGGCCTCCCGGTGATCGCGGCCGTTTCCATGGGGCTACCCTTGCAACGTCAGGTGCAATTGGCGATAGGGGGCTTGGTTGTAGTACTTAGTCTGTTGGGCTATTTGTTAAATCCAATGTTTGCATTGGCGGCAGCAGCCATAGGCATGGGTTTATTGGTCGCCGGCGCGACCGGTTATTGCATGCTCGCCAATATTATGGCGAAGGCACCGTGGAATAAAGCCCGCGCTACACCCAACGGAGAAGCCTGCGTCAATTGCGGATAGTTACCCATAACGATAGAAGCAAAGCAAGCGCTTGCGGAACGTTCCAGCCTGGTTTGTATCCCGATCAGGCTGTTTTTTGCGCGATTATTAACTATTAACCGCCCTGACGCCGACGCGGCGCAAACGTCGGAAAAGACGCGGCATAACGGCTGATCCATTCGCGCGCCGCCTGTTCGCCGGTGAGCACACGTCCTTCCAGTTGTTTTACTTCGCGTTTGTAATGTTCGATATGACAAATTTGTTCGACCATGCGCAACCGAAACACGTCGTCGTCGCACACCAACTCCGCGCCAACGTCATAATAATCGTCTTTTTTTCTACACCACACCACGCGCGCAGGCACTTCAAACACGGGCTCGACGACCGCGATGCGGATCACGATATTCGCGCCTACCGGCAAGCTATCGTGTAGATAAAACGCGACCCCGCCCCGCGAGACGTTTCTGAGATGTTCCCGGGAATAGAAATCTTGTTTGCTCACTTCAATAGGAACGTCCGTCGGATGACGGATATACCTCCGCATGTCTGCGCCCTCTGTTATGTCTTCCACTGACAACTACATACGACTGCTTGCTTAGAACCAAAATTACTTGCCTTGCTTCAAGCGCGTGATGAAATTTTTCAAGCGCACCAAATCGGCTTCGCTGGCCTTGGTGAATTTAAGCCCGACACGAAAATTTTCGCGGCTGCTATCGTAGTCCGGGTTACGCTCCATACGCACTACCTCAACCTGAAAATGCGCGTGTTCACTAGCCACAGTACTATCTAACGGCAAGCTTAGGTTTCCGTTGTCATAAATCATGCCACCACGCGTAAATAACTCGCTTTTTATCATGCATCCACCGAATGAAATATCCATTAGCTTGCCCTTATAAGAGACCTCGCCAAAACTAAGTGAGACCACATGCTCTTTTACCGGCGCGAGACGCTCTGCCGTGCGGCGATCTGCGGATTCCAACACATGGCGCAGCTTAGAAATCAATGTGCTAGGCGAAAAGGGTTTTAATACAAACTCATTGACGCCCGCCGCCGCCGCGCGCAGGAGCGTTTCCTTGTCTGATTTATTGGCCGTCAGAATAAACGCCGAGCGTTCGGTCTTGGCGATTTTTTTGGCCTCGCCCATAAAACTAAAGCCGTCGGTATCCGGCAATTCCTGATCAAAAAAGATCCAATCGACGCGTTCTTCTTTACGCAATGAATTGAGGGCATCTTTGCTACTTTGCAATGAAATGATGTTGCGCACGTCGAAATCGCGCTTTAGCACCCCTATGATGGAATTGCGTTCCATTGCGTTGTCGTTTAGCACCATCGCCACATAGCTATTAGCCATAATTTTTATCCCTTAAGACCCAAACCAGACAATTGAATTTAAAGCTCGATCCTGCCAATACATCGGAATCCAAGCGGCAATACAACAGGGGTGTAATCGGGCTTTTCTGCGCGATCTATCACAGTACTTGAGAGAACCCGGCCATGGGCAGGCATCGTTTATGTGATCTGCGTCTGGCGCGTTGCAATGTTTTACAGGTGATTCACTTCACGCGGCGTATCATATATCCCGAATATTGTATGCGTTCGCCTAAGGGCGTTTGGATCACACGCACGGTCTCCCCTAGCCCTGTGCCTAAACCTGGAATAATGGCCTCCTGGTCGTTGAGGGTGAGGAGCGGGATGCGCATGGTCACGGGCAGCCACAACGGCAGCTTATAAGCCAGATAGAGTATCCCTTGGTCGTATACCAGGTCGCCGCCGGACACTTCCATAAATTCGGTGATTTCATCAGGATTATCAATTATATAACGCCCTACACGCGCAGCCCACGCAGGCGCTAAGGTTGGCGTCGTCAAACGCTCGGCGAACACTGAATTTTGGCCCTTGTATTGCGACACGATCAGCTCACGCTCGCCCACCCGCTGCCAGGTGATTTTCATGGCCTCCAGCAGCTCTAAATCGACGGGCACAAAACCAAACAGACGCAATTTAGGGTAAAACCAACCATCGGCGCGCGGTTGGAGCTGAAATTTCCAGCCCATGACATCGCCCACCAGACGCCCGTTTTCGGCAGACATAGACACATATCCGACACGCGTGGCGTAGGGTCCGCTACGCATCCGCATGGACGTCACAGGGGCGGTTAAAGCGGCCGCGCCGGGTGGCGCCGAGGGCAATGCGGTGCCTAGTTTCGCTTCCGCAAAACGGCGCGCGATGGCGGCGGCGGTTTTATCGGTGAATTTATACGCTTTGGCGGAATTGCCGAAGACCACGACGCCTAGGCGCATATCCGGCAATAATATAACGCGCCCGCGATGTGTCAGGGTCGCGCCATGTCGCCACGCCACCCTGCCAACACCGCCGATTTCATTGTCGCCGAGATTCCACCCCAAGGCATAACGGGCATCGAAATCGAGGTCGATGTGTGAATATTGCGGGCGTATAAATTCTTTTATCGCCTCGCTGGACCACACCGCTTTGCCACCGCTGCGACCTTCATTCAGCGTCATACGCAATAACGCGGCGATGTCTTGGGCGGTGGTGAACAAACCTAACGCCGGCGCATCGCGCGCCTGCCACAACGGCTGTACCTTGCCGTTTTTATATCCTTGTGCGAGCTTGTTTTGCAAGGCAGGGGTGAGCTGAAAACCGCTGTTTTTCATCCCCAAAGGTTGTAACACCTGCTGTTGCAGGATCTGCGCGAAATGTTGTTGAGTTATCTTTTCCAACACGCGACCCGCCACCATATAATTGGTCATCGCAAAGGTCATGAGCGTTTCCGGCGCATACGCGGCGTATTCGTTTTTCAGTTGCGCCATTGCTTGCTCTAGCGTACCGGGCGTCTTCGCCCACATACCCTTGTAAACACCATAGGGTAGGCCGGAATGATGACTCAACAATTGTCTAAGCGTAATGGGTTTGGCATGTGTGGCGCGTTGTTGCACGCTGAATTCAGGCGCATAATGCGTCACCGGCGCATCGAGTTGCAAACGCTGTTCATCGGTTTCGCGCAATACCGCCAAGGCGGTCAACAACATCGATATGGCGCCCGCGCCGTACACCGTATCGCCGGTTGCCGGGATTTTTTTCTTGGTATCGGCATAACCGTAGCCATCCACCCACACTAAACCGTGCTCATCGGTCACAGCGACGCTCGCGCCTTCTATTCCTTCTTTGCGCATCAATGCAAGGAGCGCGTCGCGCGAGGCGGTGATAGCAGGCAGATAATTGACTATGGCTTTGTCGTCGGCGTGAGCGACATCGACACCTAGGCCGAGCAGCGAAATGAGGACTACACGCAACAACATAACAGCGCCCGATATAGTTGATATGATGGCTCGCCAATTCGTTTATAGTCGGCGATACTCCCTATAACGGCATATTTAGCCGATTCTTTTGAGTTCTTGCAAGCGTTTTTCCGCCCGTTGAGGGGAAATGCTGATCGCCGTGCGCAACTCCTGCGCAAACAGCGATACGCGCAACTCCTCCAACCACCAACGCAATTCCCGCCATTGCGGATTCGTGGCGTATTTTGCCGTGGTAAACAAGGCCCAAAATTCACGCCACAGGGGTTCCAGCACGCGTAACTGCGCATTGTCGCGTTCAGGATATTGCTTGGCCTTGTCGTTACGCGCGAGCATTGCCTTAAAATAGCGTGGAAAATGCGCCAGCCATTCGACCGGAGTAGCGGTGACAAATCCACGATAGACAAGCCGTGTAGCCTGATCCTTGATATCGTTCAACAACGGTAAACGCGCAGGATTTATCGCGCCCTTGAACAATTTTTGCACCTCTGCGTGGGTCTGCAAGGCAAGATATACGGCGCGCGTGACCTCCTCGGCGACGCCGACCAACGCGGCGCGGCGCGTTTCTACACATTGCGTAAACGCGATCTCGCCACGCGGCAATTCCCCCTCGGATAAAAAAGCGCGCTCCAATGCGCAATCGATAATATCTTGCTTGAGCTCATCGCAACCCCCTATACTTTGATACAGCAGACACATGCGCTGCATCTCCGGCAGGTGTTTTTGTAAATATTGCATTTGTTGTGTACATGCGAAGCGCAATAAACGCCGCAACCCTAAGCGCAACATTTGCTCGGCCTCGATGAGTGTTTGCGCCTGCGTCAATACCACTGCATCGCCCGCATCGCGGAGCGTCGGATAGACACGCAATTGATAGCCCGCGCGCCGCTCTTGTTGTTCTTTCAACACCGCTCCAAACACCCACGTCGTACCACGCACTTCGGGCGCAACCGCCGATGTCGCGGCGATTTTAGGCAAGGCCTTGCCTACTAATTGCGCGCGCAGTTGTTCCAAATCGCGACCGCTGAGCATGATCTTACCCGCATCATCCGTTAAGACATAACGCAAGGTCAAATGCACCGGCAATTTACCGGTGTCCCACGCCTCCGAGGGTATATCTATGCCGGTCATGCGCTTGAGACGCGCGGATATTTCCGCCACTAAACGTCCTACACCGAACGGCAAGGCATCCAACACCGCGCGCGCGAACTCCGGTGCAGGCACAAAATTTTTGCGCAATGTCTTGGGTAGGCCGCGTATCAATTCGGTGACCTTTTCGTGTATCAACCCCGGCACCAGCCATTCGCCTTGCGCGGTTTGAATTTGCGGCAACAACGCGACGGGCACGCGCAATGTCACGCCGTCATCCTCCTCGCCCGGCGCAAAATGATAGCTCAATGGCAAACTCGCATCCGCGCAACGCAGGTGATCCGGGAACTGTTGGGCGGTCAGGTATTGCGGTTGTTGTTGAATCAAAAATTCCTTAGTCAAAAATAGATGCTGCGCCGCCGCGCGTTCTTGTTCGACGCGCCATATCTCAAAGGCCGGGGCATTGTTGATCTCGGCGGGAATGCGCGCATGGTAAAACTGAAACAAACTTTCGTCATCGATCAAAATATCGCGCCGCCGCGCCTTATCTTCCAGCGTAGCGACTTCGGCGATCAAGGCCTGATTGTGACGGAAAAATTCCGCGCGGCTAGCGTAATCGCCATTAACCAGCGCCGCACGTATAAATATTTCACGCGCCTGCACGGGATCGATTTTGGCATAATTGACGCGCCGTTTCGCGACGATGGTCAGCCCGTAAAATGTCACGCGTTCGTAAGCGCCGACATGTCCGCTTTTTTTCTCCCAATGCGGTTCGGAATAGTGTTGTTTGACCAAGTGTGGAGCCAGCGCCTCCAACCATTCGGGGTCGATGCGCGCGACGCTACGGGCGTAGACGCGCGCGGTATCGACGATCTCGGCTGCCATCAACCACTGAGGCGGCTTTTTCGCCAACCCCGACCCTGGGAAGACCATGAATTTAATATTGCGCGCGCCGGTGTATTCCTTATCGTCGCCTTGCACCCCGACACTGCCCAGCAAACCCGCCAATACGGCGCGATGAATTTGCTCGTAGGTGGCCGGCAAATCATTGAATTTCCAGCCTATTTCGGCAGCCTCATGTTTGAGCTGGGTATACACGTCTTGCCATTCGCGGAGACGCAAATAGGACAGAAAATTTTCTTCGCACAAACGCCGGAATTTGGCGTTGGAGAGATGTGCTTTTTGTTCCTGCACAAAATTCCACACCTTGATTTGCGATAGAAAATCGGAATCCGCATCTGCGAATTGACGATGCGCGCGGTCGGCGGCCGGTGCGCGTTCGTAGGGCCGCTCACGCGGGTCTTGGATGCTCAACACGGCGGCGATAATCAATACTTCGTTTAAACAACGTTCGCGCTCGGCCTGCACCAACATGCGCGCGATTTGAGGATCGATGGGAAAACGCGCCAAGGTTTTACCCAAGGGCAAGAGTGTCCCGTCTTCGTCTACCGCATTTAATTCATACAATAAACGATAACCGTCTTTGATATAACGCGAATCGGGTGGTTCGATAAACGGAAAAGTTTCGATATCGCCCAAACGCATGACCTTCATTTGCAAAATCACGCTGGCGAGATTGGTGCGCGTGATCTCGGGCTCGGTGTAGGGCGCGCGCAATTTGAAATCGTCCTCCCCATACAGGCGTATCGCCACGCCGCTGGCCACGCGTCCGCAACGTCCTGAACGCTGGTTGGCCGAGGCCTGGGAGATTTTTTCTATCGGCAGGCGTTGTATTTTAGTGCGATAATTATAGCGACTGATGCGCGCCGTACCCGCGTCTATCACATAACGCACGCCGGGCACAGTCAACGAAGTTTCGGCGACGTTGGTGGCCAAAATGATGCGCCGCCCGCCATGCGCATGGAACACGCGTTGTTGCTCTTCCGCCGAAAGGCGCGCATACAAGGGCAAAATCTCGTCAGTGCGCGCGGGGTGATGTTTGCGTAAAATCTCGGCGGATTCACGTATCTCGCGTTCGCCTGATAAAAATACCAAGATATCCCCCGGCCCCAGGCGCGCGAGTTCATCCACCGCGCTGCACAAGGCCTGCCCGAAATCGCGCTCTTCGGTATCGTCGGCCTCGTTAACCAATGAGCGATAGCGTATCTCGACAGGGAAGGTGCGTCCGGATACTTCAATGATCGGCGCGCCACCAAAAAAATCTGAAAAGCGCTGGGGGTCTATTGTCGCAGAGGTGACGATGAGCTTGAGATCGGGCCGTTTAGGCAATAATGTTTTCAACACGCCCAACAAAAAATCGATATTGAGACTACGTTCGTGGGCCTCGTCGATAATGATAGTGTCGTATTGATTTAAAAAACGGTCTTGTTGTAACTCCGCAAGCAAGATACCGTCCGTCATCAATTTAATTAATGAATGCCGCCCCACACGATCGGTAAAACGCACTTGATAGCCGACAATCGCACCGATTTCGGTATGTAATTCTTGCGCGATGCGTTGCGCGACACTGCGCGCCGCGATGCGTCGCGGCTGCGTGTGGCCTATCATACCGCGCGCGCCCCGCCCCAACTCCAAACACAATTTCGGCAATTGCGTGGTCTTGCCGGAACCGGTTTCGCCGCAGATAATGATCACTTGATTATCTTGTATAGCCTGCAACAACTCCTCACGGCGTTCCACCACCGGCAATTGCGGCGGATATTCTAAACTCGGCACCAATGCCAAGCGGCGCGTACACTCCTCAGCGGACGCGGCGATGTCGAGGGCGAGTTGCGCGAGTGCCGAAGCGGAATCGGCGCTCTGGCGACCGCGCAGTTGTTGTAAGCGCCGCGCTAGACGATGGCGGTCGCGCTGCATTGCGGCGTCGAGTTGCTTAGTTAGGGTATGAAAATCGGGTGATGAAGTCATGATGGGCTCTTGGATAGCCTGATATTTTAGCATGATGGCTATAGGGAGTTGTGTATAATTTAACCGGCTGCTAACAGGCCTCCAATTTTGTTTTTTTGTAACTATTCAGCAAAAAATATTTCAAAAATCTCTTGACATATTTTTCACG
>CAKKRP010000136.1:0-9741 GCA_919902765.1 Gammaproteobacteria bacterium
GGTGGTGGCGATTTATGTGCATTTCCCCGAGGCGCTACGCGTGCGCATGCACCGCGCGATGTGGGACGCGTTGCGGCCTGGCGGCATTTTCGTGTTGGAGGCGTTTCGTCCCGAACAGTTGCTCAATCAATTTCCCAGCGGTGGCCCGCGCGCGCTCGATATGTTGTATTCGTTGGACACCTTGCGCGCCGATTTTGCGGGTGCCGAAATCTTGTTTGCCGACGAACTGGTCACCTATTTATTGGAAGGCAAATATCATTGTGGCGAGGGTGCGGTGGTGCGCCTCGTGTTGCGCAAACCCACGTGACATTGACGCCGTACGCCGGGTTGGGGCCGGATCTCATACTTGACGCCATAGAGTCGCAAGCGTGGCAGGTTGACGGGCGTTTGTCGGTGCTTAATAGTTATGAGAACCGTGTTTACCAAATAGGCATAGAAGGCGGACCCCCGCTGATCGCCAAATTTTATCGGCCCGGGCGGTGGAGCGACGCCGCAATCTTGGAAGAACACCAATTTGCGTTTGAACTCGTCGCGCGTGAAATCCCGGTCGTGGCACCGTTGCAAGACGCGCAAGGCGTGAGCTTATGGACGTTTCAAGGTTTCCGCTTTGCATTGTTTCCACGGCGCGGCGGGCGCGCGCCGGAATTGGACAACGAAGAAACGTTGCAATGGTTGGGGCGGTTTTTAGGGCGTATTCACGCCATGGGGGCGATACGCCCGTTCGTGCATAGGCCGTTGTTGGGCATCGCCGAGTTCGGTGAGCAAGCGGCGGAGTTTTTGTGGCGCGACTTTTTGCCCCACGAACAACGTAGCGCCTACCGCGCGGCGAGCGCTACGTTGCTGAAAAAAATCGCGGCGGCCTATGCGGCGGCAGGTGACGTGCAGGCGATTCGTTTACACGGCGATTGCCATCCCGGCAATATTTTATGGACACCCGAAGGCCCGCATTTCGTCGATCTCGACGATGCGCGTATGGGGCCGGCGATGCAGGATTTATGGATGTTGTTATCGGGCACGCGCGTGCAAAAACTACGTCAATTAGGCCTGATACTCGATGCGTATCAAGATTTTTACGAATTCGATACGCGCGAATTGTTATTGGCGGAAGGCCTGCGCGCCTTGCGCATCATGCATTACGCCGCGTGGTTGGCGCGGCGTTGGGATGACCCGGCCTTTCCGCAGAATTTTCCGTGGTTCAATACGCGGGCCTACTGGGAGGAGCACATCGCCGCCCTGCAAGAGCAGGCCATGATGATGGATGAGCCGGCGTTGATTTATTGATGGATGGCTATTCCACCAATTTTTTAACGGCGGTCAACAGACGTTCGGGGGTGAAGGGTTTTTGCAACCAACCGGTCGCCCCCATGTTTCTGGCCTTGGCTTTTTTATATTCGGCTTCTTCGGTGGTGACCATAATAATGGGGACGTATTCATAGCCATCGAGATTGCGCAGTTTGCTCAATAGGCTGATGCCATTCATATTCGGCATATTGATGTCGGCGAGCACTAAATCCACTTTGTGTTGACGCGCCACCGACATCGCTTCAATGCCGTCGGCGGCGGTCAACACTGTATATCCTTTCGACTCTAACACCGACCGAATCATGTCGCGCATCACGCGGGAATCGTCGACTGATAAAATGGTGGCCATAAGTTGCTCTCGTTGGCGGGTCTAAGCTAGGTTAGCGACCGTTTTTGTGCCCTCTTCAACGTTGAATCGCCATCTATTTTGATAAATTACATGCCGGATACATCCGGGCTATGCCAGGGCCTTATGAATAGGAATGACGGGCAGTTGGTCGAGCGGGAAAATAGTCAAACCACCGCCATAACACGCGCCGGTATCGACATAAAAAACATTTCCGAGTTGGGTTATTTGTTCGGTGGGCGTGTGTCCGCAAAAGACCCAATCTATACCGGCCACCGTATTGGTGTAACGGCGATGAAAGCGCTGACGGCTCCACAAAATATTGGCGCGCAGCAAATCATCTTCCGCGACGCGCGTGACTAATTCTTGCCAGCTAAAACTAAATGGCACATTGGCATGCACCAGCCCGACGCTGCCCAGTGCGGTATCGACCTCTAAGGTCAGCGGCAGCGCCTTAAACGCGGCCAGGTAATGCGCTTGTTCTTGGGGCGGGATATCTAGCCACCAGGCCCCCCCGTTGGTGTGCGTCCACGCATGCAAGGTGTCGCAGTCGGTCGCTGCGTCCAAGGCCATTAGCTCATGGTTACCCAAAATGGAATAAAACCAGCCGGATTCCAGAAATTCGCGTACCCGCGCCGATTCCGGGCCGCGATCTATGAGGTCGCCGACGCTAAATACGCGATCTTTTTTGGTATCGAAATTAAGGAGTTGCAAGCTATGCTCGAAGAGGCTGAATTCGCCGTGGATGTCCCCCACCACAAAGTCGCGGCCAGCGCGATTTTGCTTGAATTGGCGATTGGCAAGATAAGTCATGGTCTTCAGCGGTTGTCGAGGCAT
Organism: Gammaproteobacteria bacterium; assembly: GCA_919902765.1. Lineage (GTDB taxonomy): Bacteria > Pseudomonadota > Gammaproteobacteria > S012-40 > S012-40 > CAKKRP01. Next base: position 2,486 of record CAKKRP010000136.1, read on the forward strand.
TATGTGGTTAGCGGCGGCAGAGGACTAATAAATTAGACAAATAATGGACTTTTAGGTTTGCGCATGACGAAATTACTTAATGGCGATTAATTGAGTGCAATGAGTGCCCGCGAGGCGCCGTGGATGGGCTGCAAAAATTATATTAAAATCAATAATTTACGGAGAATAACTAATGCTTCATTCAGGTCGCAAGAGCAAATGTGCTAGGGTCGATACCAGCGTTTGCGTAGCGCGGTCAACACCAGATTGGGATAATCAAAGCTGCCTAAACTGCCATTGTAGCGGCCCAACGCGCGTATCAGATTGCCGCGTTCTTTGTCTATATAATAGCGCAAAATCGTACACCCAAGACGCAAATTGGTCTCGGCATGGAAGAGGTTGTCGCGCGGGCGGCCGATTTGTTCCAGCCAAAATGGCATGACCTGCATCAAGCCTTGCGCACCCGCTTTGGACAGCGCCCAGCGATTGAAATTGCTTTCGATTTCGATGACCGCCAAGACTAATTCCGGCGGCAGGTTGGCCAAGCGGGCCTCGTAATGCACTTGGCTCAAAAAGTTGATACGGTCTTTGGGGTCTCTGATTTTATTTTCCAGGCGACGCGCCATATCGCGCAGCCAGACCTCAGCCTCGTAATTGTCGATGAAGCTGGGGGTCGTACGCGCCGCCTTGGCCACCGCTTCGCGCAAGGCCTGATCGTTGATATCGCCGCTGCCCGCGCACGCCAGGCCGCTACCCAATAGCAGGCCACATGCCAGTGCAAGGCCTGACCAGTGCTTGCGGGTTAGGGTGCGACACACCTGCGCACCTGGAATATTTAGCATTCGTTTTCGCATATGCGCACTTTACATCCGGCGAGATTAGCCATCCCTGAAGAGTATGTAAAATTTGTGGTTATACCTGGTTTGCCCGCAGGCGTTCCAGCAACAAGCTCACCACCTGATCTAACGGCACCTCGCTATGACTTTCATCGCGCCGACCTTTATATTCAACCACCTGGCGCTCCAGGCCCCGATCGCCCAAGGTCAGACGGTGGGGGATGCCGATGAGTTCCATGTCGGCGAACATAACCCCAGGGCGCTCCGCGCGGTCATCGAACAACACCTCAATACCGGCGTCCTGCAATGCTAAGTATAGACGGTCTGCGGCGGCCCTCAACGGGGGTGATTTGACCATATTGACGGGCACCAAGGCCACGCTAAACGGGGCCAGCGCCGTCGGCCAGGTGATCCCTTTGGCGTCGTGGTTTTGTTCTATTGCTGCGGCGACTACGCGCGATACTCCTATGCCATAACAGCCCATGGTCATCACCACCGGGCGGCCCCCCTCGTCGAGGACGGTTGCATGCATGGCGTGGCTATATTTGGTGCCCAATTGGAAGATGTGGCCGACCTCGATGCCGCGTTTGACGGCGAGGTGCCCTGCGCAGAGGGGACATTGTTCCCCGGCGCGCACCGTGCGCAGGTCGGCGACCGTCGGCAATGCGGTGTCTACGCCCCAATTGAGATTGATCCAGTGGTAGTCCGCCGCATTCGCGCCGCTGGAAAAGTTGCGCGCCAAGGCCGCTTGTTTATCGACCCATACCGGCAAATTGGCGGGCAGGTCGAGTGGGCCGACGCAACCGGGCGGCGCGCCGGTCGCGGCCTGCACCTCGGCGGCCTCGGCCATGCGCACCTCGGCGGCACCCAGCGCGCGTGCGGCCTTGATCATATTCAGCTCGTCACCGCCCATCACGAACATCACGGCAGATTTGCCGTCGGCGACGATGACCACGCTCTTGACGATTTGATCATGGTGCAGGCCCAGTTGTTTGGCCTGGTCGTCGATGGTGCGCGCGTGGGGGGTATGTACGCGTTCTTTGGCATGCGCCGGTGTTTGCTGAGGCGTAGGCAAACGGCTGGTTGCCAATTCGACATTGGCCGCATAATCGCACTGGTCGCAAAAGGCGATGGCGTCTTCGCCAGAGGCGGCGAGTACATGAAACTCATGCGAGCCGGTGCCGCCGATCGTGCCGGTGTCGGCCTGTACGGGGCGGAAATCCAGACCTAAGCGTTTGAAAATACGGCAATAGGTCTCGTGCATTAGGGCATAAGTTTGGTGCAGGGAGGCGCTGTCGATGTGGAATGAATAGGCGTCCTTCATGATAAATTCGCGCGCCCGCATCACCCCAAAGCGCGGGCGTACTTCGTCGCGGAATTTGGTTTGGATTTGATAAAAATTGGCGGGCAGTTGGCGATAACTCTGCAATTCGCGGCGGATCAGGTCGGTGACGACCTCCTCGTGGGTCGGCCCGACGCAGAAATCGCGCTGGTGACGGTCTTTAAAACGCAGTAATTCCGGGCCGTATTGCGTCCAGCGGCCGGATTCTTGCCATAATTCCGCAGGTTGTACGGCGGGCATTAACACCTCTTGCGCGCCCGCGCGATCCATCTCTTGACGCACCACCGCCTCAACCTTGCGCAATACCCGCAGACCTAAGGGCAGCCAAGTATAACAACCCGATGCGACTTTGCGTATCATACCGGCGCGCAGCATTAATTGGTGGCTGATCACTTCCGCATCGGCGGGGGTTTCGCGTTGGGTGGCGAGCAATAGCTGTGACGTGCGCATAATCGGTTTCCATAAAATTCGCGGCGGATTAATTTGTTATTATACACCGAAGGACAGGGGTATATAGCGTAAATTATACCGGTTACAGCGTATCGGGGAGTTGCTGCGCGCCGTGAAATACGGCGATAATGTCAATGTGAACGGGTTTTATGCGGTAGATCAGACGATAGGGGTAGACGATCAATTCACGCAATTGGTAATCCTCGTACATCGGAACAACACGTCCAGAGAGTGGATGATCGAGAGTTTGCTTCATCTTTAATTCATTGGCTCAAACCGCATCGACAAATCTACCGCCCGCACATGTTTGGTGATACTCCCCAACGACACATAATCCACGCCGGTTTCGGCCACTGCGCGTAGGTTGTGTGCGTCGATGCCGCCAGAGGCCTCCAGTTCGGCGCGACCCTGGGTCATCGCGACCGCCCGGCGCAGCAGGGGAATGTCCATGTTATCGAGCAAGATGCGTGGCGTGCCTACGCCCAGCGCCTCCTCCAATTGCGCCAAGGTCTCAACCTCCACTTCCAATAAGAGTTGCGGGGCCAGTTGGCGCGCGGCGGCCACAGCGGCGGTGATGGAGCCTGCCGCCGCAATATGATTTTCTTTGATCAAGATGGCGTCGTACAGACCCATGCGGTGGTTATGGCCGCCGCCGCAGCGCACCGCATATTTTTGCGCTGCGCGTAGCCCAGGCAGGGTTTTGCGGGTATCGAGCAGGCGCGTGTGCGTGCCGCCGAGCAGCTTGACTAAACGCCGTGTGGCGGTCGCCGTCCCAGACAGGGTTTGCAAAAAATTCAAGGCGCTACGTTCGGCGGTGAGTAAGGCGCGCGCGGCCCCGTGGATCTCGCACAATAACGTGTTGGCGTTGACCTGTGCCCCTTCGGCGATTTTCCAATCTATGGTGGCGGTGGGTGCGAGATGTTGAAACACGGCATCGAACCACGGACGACCGCAAATCACAGCAGGTTCGCGGCACATAATGCGCGCCACGCCGTGCGCTCGCTCGGGCAGTAACAGCCCGGTGACATCACCCGTGCCGAGGTCTTCCTGCAGGGCGGCGCGGACTGCAAATTCAATCGCTTGCGAGTGGGGTGGGGGTATCGATTTCATAGTGGCGATAAACTGTACCGTGGGTCAGCAATTGGATAAATTTATGAGCATATTCGTTGTATTCCTACTATACTATGTGGTATCCACTCCAGCATGGAGGGATAAGTTTGTGCTTGGGCAATCTTGAAAGTCAATAGAGACGTTCTCGGTGCAAGTAGGTACGGCTTGTTCGTTCGGGGGGTGGGGCTAACGTGTTCACTTGTATGTACCGAGGTAAGTAAATGGCAATTGGTAAAGTAAAATGGTTTAACGAATCCAAAGGTTTCGGCTTTATCGCCCCGGAAGACGGCGGTAAGGACGTCTTTGTGCACTATTCCGCCATCACGGGCGGTGGCTTCCGCACTTTGCAGGAAGGACAAAGCGTGCAATTCGACGTCGAGCAGGGCCCCAAAGGTTTGCAAGCCGCTAACGTCGTTCCGCTGTAATCTATTCCAACGAAGTTTGTGTAGTCCAGAAACCCCGATATGGCGGGGTTTCTGCTTGAATAAATAGTTTCCGCTCCGCGACGATGGTCTGTAATTTGCTGACCTTAGCGCATATGTTGCGATCTCTAATATTCTTGCCGGTGTTGTCAGGCGCGCTCGTATGTTGCGGGTGGTCGCAGGCCTGGGCCGATGCCAATCAAGATCTCTTTAATGCCGCCGCGCGTGGTAGCGAAACGGCGGTGCGCTCTGCGTTGTTAGCCGGTGCGGATATCAATGCGCGCAACGCCAGTGGCCGCTCGCCTCTAATGGCCGCCGTTTTTTATGGCAACCACGCGATCGCCAAACTATTATTGGCCGAAGGGGCCGATGTCAATTTAGCCGATAAATTTGGGCGTACCGCGATGATCGAGGCCGCATTGATTCCCGATGTGGCCATGTTTACGAGCCTATTGAATCGCGGTGGCGACGTGAATGCCAAGGCCGAAGATGGCACGACGGCGCTATTGAACGCAGTATTTGGCGACCATATGGAGATCTTTCAATTGTTATTGGCCAAGGGTGCCGATGTGCAGGCCAAAAATAAAGAAGGACTGACATCTTTGCACCACGCCGCGCATTATGGGCGGTTAGAGATGCTCAAAGCGCTGCTCGCCAAGGGCGCGCCGATGAACGCGCAGGCCGGTGATGGGACGACGCCGTTAATGCATGCCGCCGCGCAGGGGCAGGCCGATGCCGTGGAAAGTCTGCTCGATTTTAAGGCCGATTTCGCCCTCAAATCGACCGCCGAGTTGACGGCCGTGCAGACCGCGCAGGTCGCCGGGCATACAAAAGTGGTGAAACTGTTGGAAAAGGCCGCCGAAAAGGCCGAGGAAGGTAAACCCAAGGAAGGCGAGAAGGCCGGTGAAAAAACCGAACAAAAGCCCGCCGAGAAAAAATAGAATAGCGCATCTCTTGCTGTGTTGGGACGGGCATGTTGATTGGGATAGGCATTTTCTGCATCGCGCTGGTGGGCGTGTTCGGTTTGGTGTGTTGGCGCGCGCGCGGGGCGGAGTGGGGGGCGCGTGGCGTCAATTGGGTGGATGGTTTTTTGCGGCTGTTTTGCCGTCATTATCACCGTTTGCACGGCGCGACATTGTGCTTGCCGCGTAGCGGCCCGGCCATCGTCGTCGCCAATCACGTCTCCGGTTTAGACCCGTTTTTGTTAATTGCCGCCAGCCCACGGCCATTGCGATTTTTAATGGCGCGCGAGCAATACGAACGCTTTGGCTTGCAATGGTTATTTCGGGCCGCCGGGTGTATCCCCGTCGATCGAGACCGCAATCCCGCACGCGCCCTGCGCGCAGCGGCGCAGGCTTTGCAACGCGGGGAGGTGGTGGCGGTGTTTCCCCAAGGCGGCATACAGGCGCCGGGCGTGCCGGGATTGCCGCTAAAAGGTGGCGCAATACGTCTGGCGAAACGGTATAAATGTGCAATTTATGTGGCGCATTTACGCGGAATCCGCCGCGTCGGGCATCTGGTTACGCCGTTGCTGTTGCGCGGTAACGTATGCATAGACGCACACCCGCCGCTGGAATGCGCGGAGCATGTCGATCATGCGACCTGTATGCGCGCAATGGGCGCGTTAATTTTAAGGGAGTAAGGCCGTCGTAGTGGCGGGTTGCGGGTATGTTTACGATAGATGTGGTTAGCGTAGGCGCATGGATATTCGCCGCCCTCGGGTGGTTGGCGGGGCTCGTGATGTTGGTGCTGTTGTGCGTGTTGATCTACGATCTCACGCAAACACGCCATGCCGTGCTGCGCAATTTTCCCGTCATCGGTCATCTGCGCTATTTTTTAGAACGCCAGGGTGAATATTTTCGTCAATATTTTTTTGCGCACGATAGGCAAGAACTGCCCTTTGATCGCGCCACCCGCAGTTGGGTGTATCGTACCGCCAAGGGCGTCGGCGGATTAATCGGGTTCGGTTCGACCAACGATTTGCGTGTGCCGGGCGCGATGATATTCGTCAACTCCGCCTACCCCATCTTGGAAGAAGATTTGGTGTCACCTACGCCGGTCGTGATCGGCGCGGAATGCGACAAACCGTTTGCGCCAAAAGAAATATTCAACATTTCCGGCATGAGCTATGGCGCGATTTCAGTGCCCGCCGTGCAGGCCTTATCGCGCGGCGCGGCCAAGGCGGGGGTGTGGTTGAACACCGGCGAGGGCGGGTTGTCGCCCTATCATCGCGCGGGGGAATGCGATTTAATATTTCAGATCGGTACGGCAAAATACGGCGTGCGCGATGAATTCGGGCGTTTAGACAAACAAAAATTATTAGAGGTCGCGGAACACGTCAAGGCCTTTGAAATTAAAATTTCCCAGGGCGCAAAACCGGGGCGGGGCGGCGTGTTGCCCGCCATCAAGGTGACACCGGAAATTTCCGCGATACGTGGGATTCCGCTGGGTAAGCCCTCGAGTAGTCCGAATCGGCATGTCGAAATCAAAGGCCCTAACGATTTGCTCGATATGATTTGTTTTGTGCGCGAACTCACCGGTCGTCCGGTAGGCATTAAAGTGGCGTTGTCCAGCGATGAATTTGCGCGTGAATTGTTCGAATGTGTGTTGCGGCGCGGCGCACACACCGCGCCGGATTTTATTACCGTCGATGGCGGCGATGGCGGCACCGGCGCGGCCCCGCAAATCCTCGCGGATTTTGTCGGGTTGCCGCTCAACGAGTCGCTGCCGATGTTGGTCAACGCCGTGATGGCGGCGGGCCTGCATCATCGTATCCGCGTCGTCGCCTCGGGCAAATTAGTGACCTCGGCGCAAGTCGCATGGGCGATGTGTGTGGGCGCGGATTTTGTCACCTCGGCGCGTGGATTTATGTTCGCGTTGGGGTGTTTGCAGTCTTTGCAATGCCACTTAGACACCTGTCCCACCGGCATCACCACGCACAACAAACGTCTGCAGCGCGGCCTGGTGGTGGAGGAGAAGTTCCTGCGCGTGGCGCATTATGCGGAGGCGATGAATAATGAAATCGACATGATCGCGCATTCCTGCGGCGTGATGAATGGACGCGAACTCAGGCGGCGTCACGTGCGCATCGTGCAGAGCGTCGGCAAGAGTGTCCCT
>CAKKRP010000136.1:9751-24998 GCA_919902765.1 Gammaproteobacteria bacterium
ACCGGCATCACCACCCACAACAAACGTCTGCAACGCGGCCTGGTGGTTACCGATAAGGCCGAGCGTGTCGCCAGTTACGCCTATTGGGTCAACCTCGAGGTTGATAAACTGGCCCATTCCTGCGGCTTACATAATGCGCGCGCGTTTCGTCGCCAACACGTGCGTATCGTGCAAACGCCTTATCGCAGCCTGCTGTTGGAGGAAATGTTTCCCTATCCGGCGAGTAGCCGCCTAAGCGCATAACCCCCTCCCACTGTACCTCCCAATACGTTACACTGTGCGGCTTTCCCGTTGTCAACCTCGGTCAGGATAAGCAATGCGTAGCCATTATTGTGGTCAAGTGAATGAAAACTTTATAAATCAAACAGTTACCTTGTGCGGCTGGGTGCATAGGCGGCGTGACCACGGGGGCGTGATTTTTGTCGATTTGCGCGACCGCGAGGGTTTGGTGCAAGTGGTGTTCGATCCCGCGCAGGCCGAGGTGTTTGCGACCGCCGAGCGTTTGCGCAGCGAATATGTCATTCAGGCCATCGGCGTCGTGCGCGCGCGCCCCGACGGGACGGTGAATTCCAATCTCGCCAGCGGCAAGATCGAAGTCGCGGTACAGCGGCTCGATATTTTCAATCGTTCTGAAACCCCGCCGTTTCAACTCGACGAATTGGAAGTCGCCGAAGAGCATCGCTTGCGCTATCGTTATCTCGATTTGCGGCGTCCGCAAATGTTTGCGCGTTTGCGTTTGCGTTCACAGGTGGCGCGTTATATACGCAATTATCTCGATAATAACGGCTTTATGGACATCGAAACGCCGATGTTGACCAAGGCCACGCCGGAAGGCGCGCGCGACTATTTGGTGCCGTCGCGCACCCACCAAGGGATGTTTTTTGCGTTGCCGCAATCGCCGCAATTGTTTAAACAACTGTTGATGGTCGCGGGCATGGATCGCTATTACCAAATCGTGCGTTGTTTCCGCGATGAAGATTTACGCGCCGATAGGCAACCGGAATTTACCCAGGTCGATATCGAAACCTCGTTTTTGACGGAAGAACAAATAATGAACTTCGTGGAGGAAATGATCCGCGAGGTATTCAAACAAGTATTGCAAACCGGTCTGCCCAATCCGTTTCCACGTATGACTTATGCCGAGGCGATGCGTCGTTACGCCTCGGATAAACCGGATTTGCGTATCCCGCTAGAATTGGTCGATATTGCGGATTTGCTGAAAACAGTTGAATTTAAGGTATTTTCCGGCCCCGCGAATCAAAAGGACGGGCGTGTGGCGGCCTTGTGCCTGCCCAAGGGCGGCGAGTTGTCGCGTAGCGAGATCGACGAATATACGAAATTCGTCGGCATTTACGGCGCTAAAGGGCTGGCCTATGTAAAGGTCAACGACCCGGCGGCCGGGCGCGACGGCCTGCAATCGCCGATATTAAAATTTTTGCCGGATGACGCGATCACCGAAATCTTGCGCCGCACCGGCGCGCAACAGGGCGATTTGATCTTTTTCGGCGCGGATAAGGCCAAAATTGTCAATGAGGCCATGGGCGCGTTGCGTACCAAGCTCGGGCATGATCGCGGTTTACTCCAGGGGCAATGGAGGCCCCTGTGGGTGGTCGATTTTCCGATGTTTGAATGGGACGAAAAAGAAAGCCGTTGGGCGGCGATTCATCACCCGTTTACCTCGCCTAAGGAAGAAGACATCGCGCGTTTGACCGGCGATCCCGGCGCATGCGTCTCGCGCGCCTACGATATGGTGTTAAACGGCACCGAAATCGGCGGCGGTTCGATGCGAATTTATCGCGCCGATGTTCAAGAATCGGTGTTCCGCGCGCTAGGCATCAGCGATCAAGACGCGCAAGAAAAATTCGGATTTTTACTCGATGCCCTGCGCTTCGGTTGTCCACCGCACGGTGGCTTGGCCTTTGGGCTAGATCGCTTGGTGATGTTAATGTCCGGCGCGCAGTCTATACGCGACGTGATGGCCTTCCCCAAGACCCAATCGGCGGCGTGTTTGTTGACCGGCGCCCCGTCCGAGGTGGCCGCCAACCAATTACGCGACCTGCATATCCGGGTGCATAAACCCGTGGCGGCGGCTAAGGAATAGCGTCTGGTGCGATGCGGCGGGTTCATGTTGAAATAAGCGTGATCATGCGATTTTTACCGCATAAACCGCGAACTATTTGACGCATTGCCCAGTCCTATTTTATGCTTGATATCGGTGGTCGGTTGTTACGGTACCCGCTACGCAGAATATAGGTATTATAATCATAAAGTTGCAGTGGGGCAGGGTGAGGGCGTAAGTTACGAGATTGAAGCCGGCGGCCGCTATATAGAGTACGCCTAGCCAATTTAAGAGGTGTTAGACGAATGAGCGCTCCCGCGATAGCCTTGGCTGTGCATAAGCAGGCCGTGTTGAATACCGAAGATTGCGATGCCCGCATCATCGCCGCGAAGGAAAAATTAGGCGCTAGGCTGGTGATTCTGGGGCACCACTACCAGCGTGAAGAGGTGTTTAAACACGCCCATTTTTCCGGCGATTCGTTGCGTTTGTCGCGTTTGGCCGCGCAATCTCAGGCAGATTACATCGTGTTTTGCGGTGTGCACTTTATGGCCGAGGTCGCGGATATTTTGTCGCGCCCCGAGCAAATCTCTATCCTGCCGGATTTGTCGGCGGGTTGTTCGATGGCCGATATGGCCAACTTGGCCAAGGTCGAACGCGCATGGCGCGAATTGGCCAGCGTATTAGACCCCGAGCTAGCCGTCACACCCGTCACGTATATCAATTCCGCCGCTGATTTAAAGGCGTTTTGCGGGCGTCACGGCGGCATCGTCTGCACCTCGACCAATGCCCGTCAGGTGCTGGATTGGTCGTTTGCGCAACGCGAAAAAGTCTTGTTTTTCCCCGATCAACACTTGGGACGCAATACGGGATACCGCATGGGTATTCCGCTCGACGAGATGGTCGTGTGGGATTTCGATATGCCCATGGGCGGGCTGACGCCGGAACAAATTCGCCGCGCCAAGATGATTTTATGGAAAGGATTTTGTTCGGTACATCAAATGTTTCAACCGCAACACATTACCGAGTTTAAACAAAAATATCCGGAAACCTTAGTGATTTCCCACCCCGAATCGTCGTTCGAGGTTTGCCGGCAATCCGATTTTGTAGGTTCGACGGAATTTATTATCAACACCATCGCCCAGTCCGCGCCCGGCACGCGTTGGTTGGTGGGCACCGAGCTGAATCTCGTCAATCGTTTGGCCGAACAATTTAAGAGTCAAGATAAGTCCGTGCATTTTATGGCGCCGACGGTGTGTATGTGTTCCACCATGTACCGCATAGACCCGCCTCATCTGGCGTGGGTGTTGGAAAGTTTGGTGGAAGGCAAGTGCGTAAATCAAATCAAGGTGCCTGCGAAAATCGCCGTTGAGGCCCGTTTGTCTTTGACGCGCATGTTAACAATTTCACCCTAAAACTTCTTGTAGTGGATGGCTTGCGTTTCAGGCAAACATCCGCTACGATCATATCTCAACCCCTTATTTGGCGGCCGCATGGTCGCCTTTTTTTTGTCCTACACGCCCGCCTCTTTTGATATGCCATTTTGGGTAATGGAGACCTCTAAAAATTCGCTGAAGCCGCGCTGGCGGCGTTGAAAAGTGGCTCAAATTGCGGGGCCGCGTAGCGGTAAACTGCGTGTAAACTGCGCATTTTCGCCACTTTTCGCCTTGCCATCATCATCTTGATTGAATTTTTAGAGGTTCCCTAATATAGAATAATTCTAAAACTACTCGGTTAGTTATTGCTATTTTATTGATTGATATGGTAATTGTATCTGCGGCAAATTGGCACGTCTGTGTACTGCAAAGATGCAGTGCGATGCCGCCATTCCAAATAAACGAACTTGGTTTTTCGCGTCATACAATAACTCGCACGACGAATTCTGTTTTTGACTAGGAGCGCTGCGCGGGAGCGTGGCGCGTGTAGTATTGGAATCATTCTAAAAGTCTGGGGCGGCATGTCCTTGGGCGAGGAATGTGCGATGAATTTAGTGCCACCCCGTTGGACATATTCCTTACGCGTTAAATTGATCTTAGCGGCTGTGCTGGTCGAGGTGGTCATGCTAACGTTGTTGGTTGGCAATAGCGTACGCCTGATGCAATCGAGTTTGACCGAGCTGCTCGAAACCCGTTTGGGTGAACTCAATAAATTGCTCAGCGCCAGCTTGGCGACGCCGTTGGTGCAACGCGACTATTCCACTACGCAAGAAATTTTAAATAGTTTGCGCGCGCAAGAAGGGATTGAATATTTGGTGCTAGACAACGCCACCGGCGAGCATGTCGCGTCCAGCGGTTGGTCGGCGATACCCCGCGAGCATGACGATCCGGCATTATTTAGTTCGCGGGTCGAAGTCGAAATGTCCGGGATCAAATATGGGACGCTTTATTATGGCGTGTCTACGCAGTTTTTAGATTTAGCGAAAAGCCGCATCATCCGCGAAGGCGCAATAATCGCGGTGTTCGAGATCATTTTGTCGGCCGCCTTATTGGCGGCCTTAGGGTTGTGGCTGACGCGGCACATTCGCGCATTGACCTTTGCCAGCGAGCAAATCGCGCGCGGCGAATTGCCGAATCCCATTCCGGTACACACACGCGATGAAGTCGGTCAACTGGCGCACTCTTTCAATTGGATGGCGGGCGCTATCCGCCAGCGCATGTTTGAATTGAGCGCGAGCGAAGAACGCTTTCATGCCATCGCGGATTATACCTACAATTGGGAAAGTTGGTATGACGCGTCGCAAGTATTGGTGTGGTTGAATCCCTCGGTAGAGCGCATGACGGGATATACCGTGCAAGAATGCATGGGGATGAACAATTTCCCGTTTCCGCTGATCGTCGAAGAAGATCGTGAAAAGGCCTATCAAGAATATCGCGTCTATGTGCAATTCAGTCGCGGCATGACCGAGTTTCGGGTGCGTCGCAAGGACGGCAGCGTATTTTGGGGGCAGGCGAGTTGGCAGCCGATTTATGATGGCATCGAACGCTATGTTGGAATACGCACCAGTATACGCGATGTGAGCGCGCAAAAAGAGGCCGAACGCGCCTTGCAGGCCAATATCGATATTTTGCGGCAGATACAGGCCGAGCAACGCCGGTTGTTGTCGCTGTCGCAGCAAGATCAAGCGCGTATGACATCGTTGTTGGCGGCGATAAAACGCGGCATTCTATTCGAGACTGCCGATCATCGCGTCGCTTATTATAACCCCGCCTTCAAGCAGTTCTGGAAAATCAAAGACAATGTTAATTTAGCCGGGCGTCCGATAGGCGATTTGTTGACGCGTTACGCCAAGGCGAGGCCGAAAGAAGAAGATCGTTTGTGGGAAGTGTTTGAAGTGGCGGATGCAAGCGATTCACACGAAGTCTTTGAAATCGCCTTGGCCGACGGGCGCATTATTACGCGCGATTTTTTTGCCGTACGCAACGGCGATTCCAATGTCATCGGTCGTTTGTGGATGTTTGAAGATGTAACGAAAGACCGGCAGACTGCGGAGCAAATGGTTTATTTGGCGGAGCGCGATTCGTTAACGGGTTTGTTCAATCGTCATCGCTTTCATGAAGAAATGAATCGCACCCTGGATGTCGCGCAACGCAGACAATCGTCGGGGGCGTTGATATTCTTTGACTTGGACGGTTTCAAGCTAGTCAACGATACCTTTGGTCACAGTGCCGGTGATGCGATCTTGATTCGCGTCGCCAATGAGGTTTCCACGTTTGTGCGGCGTGGCGAGGTGTTTAGCCGGTTCGGCGGTGATGAATTCGCGGTGCTATTGAGTGAGGGCAGCCAGCAGGACGCGGAGATTCTGGCGGAACGCATCGTGCGCGCCATCGGGCAAATTCCCTTTTCCTTTGGCGAGCGCAAGTTGCGTCTCACTGCAAGCGTCGGCATCGCACTGTTTCCCCAGCATTCGATAGTGGGGGATGAGTTGTTAATGCATGCCGATACGGCGATGTATCAAGCCAAAGAGTCGGGCAAGGCGGCGTGGTGCGTATATAAACCCACGTTTGACGGCGGTAGTAAGAGCGTGGTGCGGTTGGCGTGGAATAGCCGCATCCAAAACGCACTGGATAACGGCCTGTTGCGTGTGCATTATCAAGGCATATTCGGCGCCGATGATCGCCAGTTGCATCATTTAGAGGCGTTGGTGCGTATGGAAGACGAGGCCAATCCAGGGCAGGTGATCATGCCCGCGCAGTTTATTGCCTATGCGGAAAAAACCGGAAAAATCGTCGAAATAGATCGGTGGGTGATTATGCATACCTTGGGTATGTTGGCGCGCACGCCGAGTTTGCCGGCGGTGGCGGTGAATATTTCCGGAAAATCTTTGGACGATCCAGAGCTGCCCCAATTTATTATTGAAAATTTGCGGCGCTTTAATGTAGCGCCGCAGCGGTTAATGATAGAGCTGACCGAAACCAATGCGGTTTCGGATTTACAAGACGCGCAGCGACTGATAGAACGCCTGCAAGATTATGGTTGCGCCGTATGTCTGGATGATTTCGGCGCGGGTTTCGCGTCGTTTACCTATCTGAAACATTTGCGTGCCAATATACTGAAAATAGACGGACAATTTATTCGTGATTTACCGCGAGATTTGGACAATCAAGTGTTTGTTAAGGCGATGGTCGAGGTCGCCAAGGGACTGAAAAAACAAGTGATCGCGGAATATGTCGAAGATCTGGCGACACTGCAAATGCTGCAAACGATAGGTGTAGATATGGTGCAAGGATATTTCTTGCACCACCCTGGGCCGGAATTGCCAGTACAGGAGGTTATGCATGCGTAGGTCGTTTATAAATGCGGCGCTGGTAGTTTTTGTTTCTTTAGGTTCGGTATTTTTTGTAACCGCGTATGCGGCAAGTGCGCTGCGCTTGGGTTTGTTGCCCTATATCAGTCCGCAGCAATTGATCGAAACTTATAAGCCGCTCAAATCCCATTTAGAATTGACGCTGAAGCGACCCGTAATATTAGTTACTACGCGCAATTTTAGTGAATTTCTGCGCGCAGCGGAACATTTGGACTATGACATCTATCACGCGCCCCCTCATTTTTCATTATTGGCCGAGCAAGACTACCATTATCGACGTTTAGCGAAATTTTCAACCGCTTTATATGGTAGTGTGTTAGTGCGTAGCGATAGCCAAATACATGAGCCTAAACAATTGCGCGGCCGCATGCTGGCGATGCCCGACGCCTTGGCGGCAGTGACGTTTTTGGGGGAGGGATGGTTGCGTTCCATTGGCCTCACACCGGGGCAGGACGTGCGCATACAATATTTGGTATCGCATGCTAATGCCCTGCGAGCGGTACTCAATCATACTGCCGATGCAGCCATATTGTCGCCGGCCCTGTTGTATGCCATGCCGCCAGCGGAACGCGGCAAGCTGCGCGAATTGGCGAAAACCAATAGTGTTGCGAACACGATGTTTATGGCCTCGCCTAAGATGAATGACGATGATTACCGGCGGGTATCGGCAGCGTTGCTGAGTTTCACCGCCGACGGCCCGGGTAAGGTTTTTTTTGACAAGACCGGGTTTGGTGATATCGATGAAATTACTGATGACGATATGATGTCGTCAAATTCATTGGTCGCGTTGTTAAAACAGCGTGTGCGCGGAAAATAGCCGATGATGCGCCAAACGACCGTCCAGCGAACACGGAATCAAAATGTTGCATTGAGGGTAACGCGTATTGTACGTGGTTCCATCGGATGAAAATGTAAGTCGCTTTGGGGAACGCTTTCTGTTTTTAATTGCGAAGCGTAATAATAATCTATAGCATTGGCGGCGCCGTTAAATAAATTATAAATTTCCGCCGCTGCGCTCCAAGAGGTGTTGAATCTATAACCTGCGTGTAAATTAAACACCGATGTCGCATTCGAGCGCACACTGTTGTCCTCGATCAATGGGCGGGTACCGAAATAACGCCACTGTAGACCCCCAAAAATATCACCCAGACGATCTATACTCATTGCCAAGGTGGCGACGCCCTCGACTGCGCCGGGAATATAATTTCCCACCGCTGCATAGTCGCGAAAGCGTGCGTGGGCATAGGCGATATCCGCGTCCAGCGTCAACCAGCGAGTCGGCGCATAGGCATTGGCGAATTCAAATCCAAGGCGGCGGCTGGCGCGCCCGGCCTCGGTGGTTCCCGCATCGCCGGCAAATATCAATTCCGAGTCGAAATCTATCGAGTAGAAACTCAATGTGCTTTGCAGCCCCGGCAATAGCGCCGTGCGGCCGCCTGCTTCGTAGCCCCATGAACGCACCAAAGGCGTTATTTTGGTGGCGGGATCTATCGACCGCGTCACGCCGCGCGCGTCGTTACTGTGATAACCGTTACCGGCGTTGAAATAAAATTCGGTCGCCGACCAGGGGCCGAAAATAGCCGCGAATTTTGGCGAAACAATGCCTGCGTAGCGCACGCCCGAATTTTTCGGGTCATCACTTTGGACACCAAAACGGTACACATCGCTGCGCAATCCGACGATGCTACGGAACTTATCCAACCAGCGTACGCTTGATGAGGCGTACAGCGCCATGCTGGATTCTAGTATCCGGTCTGTACGCACCGTCGAACGTACATTACGCGCAATCGTGTTGTATAAAGCGTTGTCTATGCCGTCGTGTTGCAATTGCGCGCCGATATTATATTCGGTTTCTTTGCCCGCAAATTGCGCGTATAGCGTATGTTGTAAATTAGCGGCATACACGACGCGCGAGTCCGGTTGCGCAAATTGATCGCCGTTTATGTTGTCGGTGAAGTAGGTGAAATTGGAATATAAATGCATGCTGTTGTGTACCACATAGGCGTTGGCGCGGGTCATGCTGTTGTCGCGCGTCCGCTGCCAGGCGGCCGACAGACTGTAGCGCGCCGCGTCACCGCCGTCAGTCGGGTCAATCGCATCGTAGCGGCCGAGCGCACCGCTAGCGACGGCGCGCAGTGGGATTTGATCGGTGGCGCGCCACGTCGCTTGATAGGCCATGGCGGTAATATTGTATCGGTCGTGTGTATCGCCGGCGCTATAGCGCAATACGCCGTTATATTTTCGATAATTATCGCCCTGCGTGTAGGGTCCATCGTTATGGTTGAATTCTAAGGCGTATAAGAAATTTCCATCATGCACGCGCGGCGAGCCGGCGAGCAAAGCGCGATAATATCCGTTTTGGCCGATGCCTATTTCGCCGAATCGCTGCGGCAGTTGATCGACATAATCGACGGCCACTGCGCCCGCCGATGAAAAATCGCCCTCATCCGCATAATAGGGGCCTTTTTTGTAGCGCAGGTTTGCGGCGAGTTCGGGGATGAAAAAATTCAAATCGGTCCAGCCTTGGCCATGGGCATGCGAGCGTTGATTGATTAACATGCCGTCCACGGTGGTGCGCAAATCGGTGCCATGATCGAGATTGAAGCCGCGTAAATAATATTGACCGGCCTTGCCCTCGCCGGAATGCTGCGTGACGATAAGGCCGGGTGCGGTCTCTAATAATTCCGCCGGCCGATATTCGGTGCGCGCATCAAGTTGCGTTTTGGTGATCACGCCCTGATTTGCCGAATCGGCGATACCTACAAGATTTTCCACCCGCGCCTTGATTTCCACGGTGTCTAATAATTTTATATCTTCCGCGTGGGCGTAAGCGCCGAGACCGGCCGGGAGCGCGAAGATAAGCCGAGACAGCGAGGCGCGCATAGACATAATTCCCCCTAAGGATGTTGTGAGTGGCGGCCGGTTATTTTTTTGTTGCAGGTTCCGTAACAAACGCCAGTTTTGTCACGCCCGCTTTTTGGATGGTTGCAATGACGCGGATGACGTGTTGATAACGGAGTTCTCCGGCGGCACGCAATTCCACGGCGAGTTGCGGATTGGCGTTAGCTAGCGGTGTCAAACGCGATTGTAAGCGTTCAGGCGTCATCATTTCTTGATCGAGAAATATTTGATTATTAACGTCCAGGCTGACGATGAGGGGCTTTTGCGGTTGCGCGACCTTGGGCGCATCGGCCTTGGGTAGGGCGATTTTTATTTTGTGAGAAAACAGCGGCGCGGCGATGATGAATACGACCAACAACACCAACAACACGTCCACCAGCGGCGTGACATTGATTTCGTGCAGCGGTTGCGGGGAATTATCGCGGTCGAGTTGTCCAAAGGCCATCGCATTATCCCTTCGCGGTGGCGGCCAAGGTGCGCAAGGCCTTGTCGGTGGCGAGATGCGACAATACATCGTAGGCAAAACTGTCGAGGGCGGCCCCCAAGACCTTTAAACGGCGTATAAAGCTATTATAAGCCACCACCGCCGGGATCGCACAGCCGATGCCTGCGGCGGTCGCGATCAGCGCCTCGCCGATAGGCCCGGAGACGCTGCTGATGTCGGCGGCACCCGCAGCGGCGATACCCTGTAAGGCGGTCATGATGCCGACCACGGTGCCAAACAGGCCGACGAAGGGTGCGGTGTTACCGATAGTCGCGAGTATGCCTAGGCCGGTTTCTAAATGTGTCGTTTGGTTTTGTATCACCTGGCGTAGCGCGCGCGTCAATATATCCATGACATGCGCTGCCGCCGCTTCGGTGTTCGGAAAGTGCGATAAATGATGTTCCAGGGCCGCCACGCCGCCGCGCGCCAGGCGCGCCATCGGATTATGCGGGTGATCAGCGGGCGAATCGCGTAAAAAAATCACCGCATCCGCGCTATTCCAAAAAGCATGTACGTAGGCCGCTGCCGCGCGTTGCGTGCGGGTGAGTTCTAAGGCCTTGTAAACGATTAAAAACCAAGTTCCCAATGAGATGAGCAACAACAACCATAACACACCCGCAACGATAGGGTCGGAGTGTCCGATGTTGGTGAGTACAGAGGCGTGTGCGTCGTTAAGCATGGATGTGTTTCCGGTCGAGTATTTTAAATGTATGCCATTAGTACAGCGAAAAACGTACGGGGATATCGGCCTGACTCGTTATGGCATGCGCCCCTTGGCGCGCAGGAATAAATGGAATGGTGCGTACGTAGGCGAGCGCGGCTTCATCCAATATAGTATAACCGGAGCTGGTCAGTACGTGCGCGAATTCTATGTGTCCACTGGCGTCTATGGTGGTGCGTACGATGACTACACCTTGTTGCCGCAAACGTTTCGCGCGCGCGGGATATGCGCTATCCGGCGCAGCCGTATAGCGGCTATCGAATTGCGCAGCGGTGGCGATTTCCGGCTCTGCTTGCGCAATAGGCGGCACCGCTGCGGCCGGAATTTGTGCGGGTGCAGGTGCGCTCTCGGCGACAGCCGGTGTGTCTGGCATGACGCGGGTTTGGGTTGGTGCTGGTTCTACGGAGATTGCGCGCGGCACAATGGCGCGCGGGGGCGTGCGGTGGTGCGTCGTCGCTGGCAGCGTGCTAACCGCGAATTCAAGCACTGGATCGGCGAGTAGGCTTGGTGTCATCGGGATGTCGCGCGCTGACAAAACGACCAGCAAAAGCCCGTGCAAAAGTATCGTCAGGCCTGCGGCAAACCCCCGTAGGCTATTTTTATCTGTTTGGTTGATAAAGTAATTTTCTGTTATCGCGTGGTTCATATGCGGGTTACTTTAGATACCATGTAAGACGCTTCCGCGTGTTGTGCCAAATCGTCATCAAGGGAGATCGTAAAGCGTTCCATAGCAAACTCCTTGCGTTCAGTCGCCTGCATGCAGGTCAAAAACTAAAGCGCGTTCTTAATCCGGCGATAGATAAGTTTCCTAAATACGGGTCTGTACCAGGGCGGATGATCCATTGGTAATTCGGTTGCAAGGTCAGCCAAGAACCGAAATTGAGGCTATACGAAATTTCGTAAACGTATTCCTCTGAATATATTCCGCACGGCAACGGGTCCGGGTCGCAGGTGAAATCGGGGTCGGGGTTCGCCCACAAAATATCGTTGTAGGCATTGACGTAAGTGCTGCTTTGTTGCGTGTAGGCGATGCCCGCCCCAAAAAAATCTTTGGTGCGGCCGGGGACGAGCCCTTTGACGATAATGCCGCCGCTCGCTGACATCGCAAAACGGTTAACCTCGGGATCGCTTTGCGCGGCATGCGCGAATATATGCACATGTTCTCCCAACGCCATGGACGCGAGCGCATAGATTGCGTAAACGGAGCGACGCGGATTTTTTGCGAACGCTGGTTGGGTGAGGTAGCGCTCGGCATAAGTGCCGGAATTGCTACGCTGACCTAGCCAATTGTCGATGTTTTTCAGCACTAGCCATCCGCCTAGCGCAAACTTCGAGCCTTCAAGATTGTGTTGGACATCGCCGCGCCAACCCAATTCGGCAGCGACAAAATATCCGTCGCTTTTGGGCATTGCGTATTGCACCGATTTGGGGCCGGTCGCGCCGTCGAAGATTGCGGCTTGCAGGTAAATATGCGGTGAAAAATGGGTCTTGCCGAATAAGCCTGCACTGGTCAGCGGAAACATGCTGATGGCCGGTTGATTGTGCAAGTAGAGGTTGCCGGTCTCCGCGCCGATGTGCAGCGCACGATTTAAAAAAAGATCGTTCACATACGGAGTGCGGTAGAAATCGCGATTATATTCCAATATGCCGCCACGCAACCATGTGTTGTTGTATTCAAAATAATGCTCGTACCAAACCTCTAAAATATTGAATGCGCGTTGACCGTCATCTACGGCGCTGACCGGTTGCAATGCATCACCGAATTTCGCCGGCGAATCGCCGAACGAATACATCAGATGCATCTTGATCTGGCCGTTTTCCCACAAACCTGCGGCGCGCGTGTCGCCGCCCCAGGTCAGTTCCCCTAATCCCGGTGTCGCCCCACTGTCTGTGGCGGCGGGGTCGCCGCCCGCGATGCGGGTCAGGATATCGGTCGTTAAACGCGCGGAGTAGCCAAAATCTCCCGGCGGTTGCGGCGGACGAGCAACGGTGATCGCAGAACGTTTTGGCGTGGGCAGCATCGGTGGCGGCGCTTGGGTGGCAGGCGGCGCGGGTATGGGTTGTGGCGGCGGTTCAGGCGGCGGCTGCGGTCGGCGGGTGTTTTCCACCGGTGACAACACTGGGCCGCCGCGCTGCCCCGAGCGAAAGGGGTCATCGGTCGTTTCCTGCCCCTGATTGCGGTTAGGCAATTGCAGCGCGGCGCACCATTGCGGTGTCAACGCTAACATGTACGCCACTGATATCAAAAAGAGTTTATCGCGCATGATCCCCGGCCGCAGATGGAATCCGCTTGTTTATGAAAAAAAATAAGAATATCATAACCGGCCACATGCAACAATAGCATAGATCGCAGATCATTACGTTGGGGACGCTAGGCGAAAATGAAGATTTTGGCGCATATCATCGGGGTTTTGTCCGCCATCACCGCGTTCATCGACGGGCATGCCGCGACATTGAAAATTGTCACCTCGGTCGCGCCTATTACCAATATCGTGCGCAATGTCGCCGGTGAAAATAGCAGTGTGCATGGCATCGTCCCGGAGGGAATGAACTCGCATACGTTCGAGCCGGTACCGTCCGATATCAAATGGTTGCGCGAGGCCGATTTGATAGTCTTAAACGGCTTGGATTTGGAAACGCCCACCTTGCATCTGGCGCAGAAAGTCAAACGCGATAACACGCCGATTTTATTATTGGCGGACAATACGCTAGCGCGTAGCGAATGGCGCTACGATTTTAGTTTTCCCAAGGATAAGGGACATCCCAATCCGCATTTATGGCCGAATATCGCGCACGCCATGCGCTTTGTCGAACTCGCGCGCGATGCCCTGAGTGCGCTTGATGGTACACACGCCGCGCAATACCGCGCCAATGCGGCAGCCTATTTGGTGAAATTAAAAACATTGGATACGGCTATTTTTGTCTGTGTTCAAGGCATCCCTGAACCAAATCGCAAGCTGGTGACTTATCACGATTCGTACGCCTATTTTGCAACGCGTTATGGCATGCGCGTCGTCGGTGCGGTGCAACCGGCGGATTTTTCCGAACCCTCGCCGCGTGAAGTGGCGCGCATCATCACTCAATTGCGGCGCGAGCAAGTGCCTGCGATATTCGGTTCGGAAGTATTTCCAAGCAAGGTGTTGGAACAAATCAGTCGCGAGGCCGGGGCGCGCTATATCGACCAATTGGCGGACGATGACTTGCCCGGTGGCTTATACGAGCCGCAACATACTTTTATCGGTATGATGGTGCGCAACATGCAATTGATGACGCAGGCCCTGGGTGGCGATCCGGGTTGTGTCGCACAGGTCGATGTCACGAATATCGGCACCGCACAACGGCGCTAAGCGAGGCGGATTTGAGCCCATTACTGCAATTAAAAGACGTGTCCGCCGGTTACAAAGCCAGCCCGGTATTCGCGCATTTATCGTTGTCTATCGCGGCGGGGCAATATGTCGGATTGGTCGGTCCTACGGGTTCCGGTAAGACGACTTTTTTGCGCACGGTGTTAGGACATCATGCGGTGCATGGCGGCGAGGTGCTGTTGGATGGCAAGCCGATACACCGTGCAACGCGTGGTTTGATCGGCTATGTCCCGCAATTGGAAACAGTGGATTGGGGATTTCCCGTTACGGTGGCGCAGGTTATCGCGATGGGTTTGTATGTCAAACGCCCTTATTGGCCGTGGATCACGCAAGATGAACAACGTTCAATTCACGCCTTGGCCGAGCGGCTGAATATCGTCGAATGTTTACATAACCACATCCATGAATTATCCGGCGGTCAACAACAACGCACGTTTTTAGCGCGCGCGCTGATCAATCGCCCGCGCCTGTTGGTGTTGGATGAGCCTACATCCGGTGTCGATATCAAAACGCAGCACGACGTGTTGCATTTGTTAGGCGATTTGCATGCGGCGGGTTTGACGATATTGCTCACGTCGCATGACTTGAATGCCGTGGCGGCGCATGTGCCGTGGGTCATCTGTTTTAATAAAGGCGTGGTCGCGCAAGGGGCGCCGCACGACGTGTTCACCGAAGAGGTGTTGACCAAGACCTACGGCGGGGCCTTGATGGTAGTGCATCACGGCGGTCAATTAATGGTGGCGCACGCCAAGCCCATGCACGCACATACCAAACGCTAGAGTTTATTCCCATGTATGAATTTTTTATAGAGCCGCTGCAGTTTGAATTTTTCCGCAATGGGTTGTTGGCCGCATTTTTAGTAGGCACGTTGTGTGGCGTGTTGGGCGTGTATATCGTATTGCGGGGTATGAGTTAC
>CAKKRP010000137.1 GCA_919902765.1 Gammaproteobacteria bacterium
AGCGATTATTTTTTCCGCTACGGAGGCGAGGAGTTTTTGCTGGTGCTTCCGTTAGTATATACACAAGCGCCAAGAAATAACTTGGAAAAATCAAAATTTGATGAAACCAACACCCTTGCCGCTGCCGAGCGCTTACGTCTCGCAATATTGAATCAACCCTTGAAAGTAGGAAAAAAACGCGTCGATATCAGCGTCAGTATCGGCATGGCGATATTTCCATTGCACGGACAGCGCTACGAAGAATTATTGAAATGCGCAGACACCGCTCTCTACCAGGCCAAGGACGCCGGGAGAAATTGCGCGTTCATGTATGGGGCAGACAAAAAAATGTCGAAAAAAACGCAAAAAAATCGAGAGTGATTGAGCCATGACTGTTTGCATTGAATTTTAATATATGTGGCTATATCTTAATCTGGAAAATTAAGCATGAATCGCTCTTCAGCCTGTGAGTTTCCCCCCCCTTTTTCTAAGGGGGACGCACAGGCTGAATCGTTACAAAAATATGTACATCGCGTCTATATTTTTATTGGCGGTAGCACTGGGCCTATGATGATAAGTCTAGAAAATAACAGAACACTCCTATCGCCATGCAAATTGATGACGCAATCGGTACCAGCGAAAAAATCGCAGCCACGGAGAAATCCACCAACGGGCGGTGTAAATGTGACGGTAGCCGCAGTCGCAAAATCAAACGTACATGTCGTATCCGCCGCACAGCTCATAAGGGTGGTGTTAGATGGCGAGGGAGTGGCACCGATTGCCGCAATCGAGAGGCCGCCACTGGTCGTGATGGTGAGCGTATACGCCGGTGTCTCGCCCACGATGGCGACAACCGTAGAATGAATGGCAGGACTATCTTTATACGCGAACAAACGGTAGCGATAGGTCGCGTTGGCGGCGTATGTAAAATTGTCCGCATAGGCATAGCTAACGTCAGTTGCAATATCGGAAAGGGTGGTCTGTGCATAGGTGTTGCCCCCGTCCTCGCTGCGGAATAACCGATATTTCAGCCCCGCCTCTGTGGGTGTCCACCGCACTGTAATGGTTCCAGGTGTTTGCACGAAAGCGGAGACGTTGGTCGGCGCCTGCGGTAAACCCTTGGGTGTTATGACACTAACGGTCGTTGGACTAGCCGACGGGCCAGCGACATTTTCGGTCAATAATTGATATAAATAATTCGTTTCGCCTGCCACGGCATTATCGACAAAGCCAGTGCTCGTAGGCGGCAATGAGGCGATATTCGAGTAGCTCGGACTGGCGCTCGCTAATGCGCGTTGCAGAGTCAGTTTTCTCACATTCATGTAAGAACTGCTATTTTTCCAGCTTAAATTGACACTGGTCGCATTTACATTTTCTACCTTAAATTCGTTAGGAGTGACTGTGGGCACGCTAGCGATATTCAACGTATCTACAAGATTACTTTTGTCCGAAAGGCTTTGCCCCGCGCTGTTGACAGTGGCGACGCGATAGCAATAATTAGCATTGATCGCCAAGCCGGTCGCCAGGTCTAATCCTAAGTCGATATATTCGCGACTCGACCCTGGCAACCAGGCAATGATGGAAAAACTCGAACCACCGTCCACGCTACGCTCTATGCGTAATCGCGTATTCGTATCGGCGGCGGCCTGCCATGCTATTTTAATTCGGCCATCCCCGAGAAACTCTGCATTAGACATTTGCGGCATGGAGGGGCTGGCAACTGCAATTTGGGGGACTAAAATGCCACCGGTGCCTGGCAAAGATTCGCGTGACGCCGATACGCCCTTGACGTTGTGAAAACTTTCTATTTCATAAAAATACGTTTTTCCGCCGACTGCCGTAGGTGCGGAAACAGTGTCTATGAAACTGGTTTGATAACTCGGCGTCTCACCAACCAAACTAAAGAGGGATCCCGAAGTATCGTCTTTACGATAGATACGAAAACCGGTTTTGAAATCGATATTATTTTGCCAATTCAATGTAATTTGCGTGCCGGAAACCGAGGCCGTAAAATTGCTGGGGCGATCAGGCGCCTTGGTTGCGGCGGGTTTTGCGGTCGCGGTGGCTGCATTCGAATTTGGCGAATCGCCCGCATTATTTTGTGCGATGACTTGGTATTTGTATATAACGCCCGGTTGCAAACCAGTGTCAAAATATTCTGTAGTGTTTGCCGGTAGTTGCGCAATGGGCACATCTTCTAAAATGGCGTAATCGTAGCGTACTATACTAAAGTTGGTTTCATTAGTCGATTTATCTTCCCAACTCAAGCGTATCGCCTGGTCCGAATATCCCTGCGCTTGTAGCACCGGTGCCGTAGGCAGCTTGCTCGTGACACGATTGCCGCTGAATAAAAACGATGTGGAACAACCTGGATCATCTGCGGCATTCGCACGATAAGTGTGCGTGGACCAACCGACGATGCTGTCATCGCTGATTTCTACGCGTTCTACAGCGACGGTTGCATAATAGCCGGCGCCTTTGACTTGGCCCGACCAATATGCCCCTTGGCTGGTGACACCGCCTTTAAATACACCATTGGCATCGGTAATCGTCAGCGCGCCGCTGTCATTAGCAATGGTCACAATGCTGGGCAGCGGCCCGGTCAAATAACCGCAATTATCGGCTTTGGTTTGGCGCTCGATGGCCCAAAGGCCGGCAATCTGCGCTTTGGTATTGCTTGGGGGCGCGGTGTCCGCGAAGTCCCTTAGGGCTCCACCGCATGCGCTGAGGGTGGTCGCGACTAAAAGCATCCCCAAGCGCGAGCGCCATTGGGTGTAGCCCGAAAAATGCCATATATTTGCTCGTAACACGTCTGCCTCCAAAGGATCCTGAAATCTGCGACTCCCCTTGAGTATATGGGGAGATTCTAAAATTCCGCTGAAGCCGGGCGGGCTACAGCGTATACACGATTATTTGCGACGTGCCAAGTATTGGCCGGGTTGCGATATTAAGTAGGACAAATATCGAGCATCGACCACAGTAAATTCCAAAACCGCGTAAGCGCCTCCCGTCTAGGTTTCATTTTGTAACGCCTTATTTTTAGATGAGTTGCCTGGTGTAATAACGCGATAAATTTCTAACTCTTCAATACCCGCTATCGGCCAAATAATCGGCAGTACAATGTATTTATCCTCCGCTAGGACGATCTCCACCGCCCGCTTGCGAAAGAAAAATCGTTCTACTTGAGCATACATTTTGTTTTGATGGGGACGGTAAAGCGTGATATTGAGTTGTAGATAATACCGGCCTGCGGCGCGGCGCAGGTGAAAGCGCTCTTGAATCGCGCCACTGTCGTCGGCGTGATCAAAATGGAAAATCTCGGTAATTTTTTCCTCGTTTTGTAGCGCATCGTGGGGCGGGTCGCCGGTGATCTGAGGGGAGTTGCCGGTCGTATCGGGTGCAGCAAAGAGCGACAAAGAAATCGCATGCCCGCAGAAGGGCGGCAACCCCGAGATGTCGATGATACCCTCTAGCACACCTAGTTTCTTGAACAGACTAAACATGTGTCCCTCGATTCAATAGCGGCTATTAAAGAATCATGCCTGGTTAAATTCAATGTAAGACGTAATGCGACGACCCGTCATAAAAAAACCACTTTAGTCTATTTCGTTTCCAAGTGTGCCCGGACCGTCTCAACGCTGACATTCAGGCGTTACTGAGGTAACTCGGTCTATTATGAGCGAATTTCAATAGATGTACCATGGTCGGCGACCCTGAAGGTGAAAGCTCGAAACTCAAATACGATGTCATTGTGCACCAATGTGGTTCTATCTGCACCCACATAGTGCGTTGTAGCCGGTTCAACTGCGCAGGCGGCCCCTGGGAAATAATATAACACATTGTTTACTAAATAAAAAATAGCGGTGGCATTGTCCCTGCATCGGGGCGCGTCTAGCACCGTACCGAGCTGCACACCCTAAGAAATAATAATTCTTCGACGGCAGATTAAATTCGGTATTGCGGAGGATAGCGTGACCCAATTGATAGCATCGGATTTTATGGGCGCTGTACCGGCCGCTCACGCGGGCGGCTGGCGAGCGCAACTCGAATTAGCCTTTGCAACTTGTGAAGGACGCAGCTTTTTAGCGCGTCGGCGCCATTTTGGACCGCTGTATGTACAACGCCCGTTTTATCCCGAAGGCGCGGCCGTATGCCACGTCTATATCCTCCATCCCCCGGGTGGTGTGGTGGGTGGCGATGAACTCGCTATAAATATCCATGTGGAGGCGCGTGCGCACGCATTGGTCACTACACCCGCGTCCGGAAAATTTTATTGTAGCGCAGGCGCTACCGCCTCGCTTACACAGCAAATACATGTCGCGTCCGGCGGCGTGTTGGAGTGGTTGCCACAAGACAATATTTTTTTTTCCGGTAGCCGTGTAGACATAAAGACCAACGTTTATTTGGCTGCGGACAGCGTATTTGCCGGTTGGGAGATCGGGAGTCTCGGTAGGCCTGCGGCGGCGGAATATTATGCCGCCGGACAACTCTCCCAGCGCTTTGAGATTTGGCGCGACGGAGTGCCGCTGTGCGTGGAACGTAGCGCCTGTTCCGGAAATTCGCGTTTTTTACACACCGCATGGGGTTTGCGCGGACACGCGGTGATGGGGACGATGCTGTGTGTTACATCGGAAGGGGGTTTGATAAGTCGCATACGCGAGCTTATGCAAGACGATATATATGCGGATATTTTTACGGTGACGCGCCTCGACGATGTGTTGGTCTGCCGTTACCTCGGCAACGACGCTGCGCAAGCGCGCCGATGTTTTGCGCGCGTATGGGCCGCAGTACGTCCGTTATTGTTGGGACGTGCCGCGTGCATGCCGAGAATTTGGTCTACATGACAATCAGCGGGGATAGAGTATGGAATTGACGCCAAGAGAAAGAGACAAACTGCTTATTTTTACCGCCGGATTGCTTGCAGAGCGACGCCGTGAACGGGGACTGAAACTCAATTACCCCGAGGCTATTGCCTTGGTAACGGCCGCGATATTGGAAGGTGCGCGGGATGGGAAAAGCGTTGCGGAATTGATGAGCTACGGCGCCACCTTATTAACGCGCGCCGATGTCATGGAGGGCGTCGCAGAGATGATTGCGGATATCCAAGTAGAGGCCACGTTTCCCGATGGCACGAAGCTGGTTACCGTGCATACCCCCATTGTTTGAGCGGCGCAAGGATTTTATATGATACCCGGCGAAATTATCACTGTTGAAGGCGAGCTTGAACTCAATAAAGGGCGCGCGACGCTCCGTGTGAGCGTAGCAAACAGCGGCGACAGGCCGATCCAAGTGGGATCGCACTATCATTTTTATGAAACAAATTCCGCACTCATTTTCACCCGCGATCAAACGCGCGGATTTCGTTTGAATATTCCAGCGGGCACGGCGGTGCGTTTTGAGCCGGGTCAGACACGTGCCGTTGAGTTGGTGGCGTTAGCAGGCGAGCGTATCGTATACGGCTTTAATGCACGCATTATGGGCCGGTTGGAGCGGAATAAATGACGCTGAAAATAGATCGTCGCGCCTATATGGAGATGTATGGCCCTACCGTCGGGGATCGCGTACGTCTCGGCGATACGGAGTTATGGATAGAGGTCGAACAGGACTACACGCGTTACGGAGAAGAGGTCAAGTTCGGAGGCGGAAAGGTCATACGCGATGGGATGGGACAAGGCCAACGCAGTGCGTCAGAGGTTGTCGATACCGTTATCACCAACGCACTTATCGTAGACCACTGGGGTATAGTCAAAGCCGACATCGGCATAAAAAACGGCCGTATTAGCGTCATCGGTAAGGCCGGTAATCCCGATATTCAAACGGGCGTAGACATCGTGATCGGTGCGGGCACGGAAGTCATCGCGGCTGAAGGATTGATCGCCACGGCGGGCGGTGTGGATACGCATATTCATTTTATTTGTCCGCAACAAGTCGAAGAAGCGTTGATGTCGGGCGTTACAACCATGATCGGCGGTGGAACAGGGCCCGCGACAGGCACCAACGCCACGACATGTACTCCCGGGCCTTGGCATTTACAGCGTATGTTGCAAGCGGCGGATGGATTGCCGATGAATATCGGATTCCTAGGTAAGGGCAATGCAAGTTTGCCGCGCGCATTGGAAGAACAAATAGAGGCGGGAGCGCTCGGACTGAAATTGCACGAAGACTGGGGTACCACACCTGCGGCGATTGACGTGTGTTTGAGTGTCGCTGAACGCTATGACGTGCAAGTCGCCATCCACACGGATACGCTGAACGAGTCCGGATTTGTGGAAGATACGCGCGCCGCATTTAAAGGGCGCACCATACACACCTATCACACAGAAGGGGCGGGAGGCGGTCACGCGCCGGATATTATTCGTTTGTGCGGTGAGAGTAATGTGTTGCCGTCTTCGACGAATCCCACGCGGCCGTACACAATAAACACGTTGGACGAGCACCTCGATATGCTTATGGTATGTCATCACCTTGATCCCTCAATCGCCGAAGATGTGGCCTTTGCGGAATCGCGCATACGCCGCGAGACGATTGCGGCCGAGGATATCCTGCACGATCTCGGCGCATTTAGCATGATCTCGTCTGATTCACAGGCCATGGGCCGCGTCGGTGAGGTCATAACGCGCACCTGGCAAACCGCTCACAAGATGAAAATACAGCGCGGGGCGTTAGCTTCGGACAGTGCGCGGCATGACAATTTTCGCGTGCGCCGCTATATCGCAAAATATACGATTAATCCCGCGATTACCCACGGTATATCAGACAGTGTGGGATCCCTAAGCGTCGGAAAACTCGCCGACATTGTATTGTGGAGACCGGCCTTTTTCGGCGCCAAGCCTTCTTTGATTCTAAAGTCGGGCATGATAATCGCGGCGCCTATGGGTGATCCGAACGCCTCGATTCCAACGCCGCAACCGGTGTACTACCGCACTATGTTCGGCGCCCTGGGTGGCGCGCTACACGCAAGCAGTGTAACGTTTTTATCGCAGGCCGCAGTGGATGGCGGGATGCGCGAACGCTATGGCTTGGCGAAAAACGTTATTGCGGTACGTAATACGCGCACACTGCGTAAGCAGGATCTTATACACAATAATTTGCAGCCGCACATCGAAGTCAATCCGCAAACATACGAAGTGCGCGCGAATGGCGAACTGTTGACTTGTGAACCGGCGACCACGTTGCCGCTGACGCAGCGCTATTTTTTGTTCTAAACGGAGTTTGACGATGTTGCACATCACGGAAATATCAAAAAAAGAATGTCGCGCTGCGGATACGCTGACGCTGGCGTTTGATATGCGCCAAAAAAGCCGGTTACTTACGCTATTGGACAGTGGGGAGGAAGCCGCATTGATGTTGCCGCCGGGGACGACATTGCGTGGCGGAGATTTCCTGTGTGCTACGGATGGGCGCGTCATTGAGGTCAAGGCGCAGGCCGAACGAGTGATCACCGGCTATACGCAAGATTATTTGACTTGGGCGCGCGCATGTTATCACTTAGGAAATCGTCACGTGCCGCTGCAACTTGGCGTAGGATGGTTGCGCTTCGCATATGACCATGTATTGGTGCGGATGATTTCGAATATGGGACTGCGGGTGGTCGATGAGTGCGCGCCGTTCGAACCTGAAGCGGGTGCCTACGCGCAGCACGCGGCGCGGCCGGTATTTACAAATCCATGCTAGATATGCACAGCGACATTTCCAATGTTGCGCTATTGCGCCTATTGCAGTTAACCAGTCCGGCGTTGCCGGTGGGTGCCTATGCATACTCCGGCGGATTGGAATATGTAGTGGCGAAATCCTGGGTGTGTGACGAAACGTCCGCACTTGAGTGGATAGGCGGTGTGCTAGAAAATAGTGTGTGCCAGGTGGACGTTCCGATATTTTTACGCGTTTTCACGGCTTGGAAACAACAAGACGCGGTGCAAGTAGAATATTGGAGCCGCTATTACCATGCAACGCGAGAATCGTTTGAGTTGCAATCCGAGTCTCGACATTTGGGACAAGCCATCGCTCGATTGCTGTTCGATCTGGGAATCGCGGAAGCCGCTGCTTGGCGGCAGCATTCTTATAGCAATTTCGCCAGCGTGTTCGCGCTTGCCGCGTGTTGCTGGAACATCAATATTAAACTTGCGGTGTACGGATATGTCTGGGCGTGGTGCGAAAACCAAGTGGCTGCAAGCATAAAACTTATCCCTTTGGGTCAGACCGGCGGCCAGCGCATATTGAGCCGTTTAATTACCAAAATTCCAAGCTTTATTGCACATGGAATGACGCTGGATGACGACCAGATCGGTTTGCTGTGTCCGGGGCTTGCGATGGCCTCCGCAGCGCACGAGACACAATATACGCGCTTATTTCGATCATGAACGCGACAGCAAGGAGCTCTACGATGGATAAACAACTTTTACGCGTAGGGATAGGCGGGCCCGTGGGCTCAGGTAAAACAGCATTAATGGATTTGTTGTGCAAGCGTTTGCGTGAAAAATATGAAATCGCCGCTGTCACCAACGATATATATACCTACGAGGACGCGCAATTTCTCGTGCGCGCCAAGAGTTTGCCGGAGGAACGTATCATTGGCGTAGAGACGGGTGGCTGTCCACACACCGCAATACGCGAAGACGCCTCGATGAATCTAGCGGCCGTTGCTGAATTACAGCGCCGGTTTCCGAATTTGGACGCGGTTTTAATCGAAAGCGGGGGCGATAATCTCGCCGCCACCTTTAGCCCGGAACTTTCAGATATAACGCTATATGTTATAGACGTTGCTGCAGGTGACAAAATTCCGCGTAAAGGCGGTCCTGGAATAACCAAGTCTGATTTGCTGATTATCAATAAAATCGATCTTGCGCCCTATGTGGGCGCATCGTTGGAGGTAATGGGCCGGGATGCCAAAAAAATGCGGGGTACGCGCCCGTTTGTTTTTAGCAATCTAAAAACGGGGTTAGGGGTTGACGATATTGTGGAGTTTATTCAAACCCAGGGAATGCTGAATATCCAAACGCCGGCCACCAATAATGCTTAACATAGTTACGCATGCGCAACAAACAGGTCTGGGTTTATCGGAAAATTCTATATGCAGTGCTAAATTTATGGTCGATTAAATTGGCGCACCAAGTGCGAGCATACAAGGTGTATGAGGTGTATTCAATTAGTGCAATGCCTATACGCACATGGGTATATATTTTTATAACAACATGAATTAAAAGAATAAAAAATTATGGCACAGGGGTTGCTGAAGCGCCTAATATGGAGGTTTAGACAACATGCGGTTAGCGTGATGTCGATTCTAAAAACAATTACCTTTTTAATCGCGGCGCGAACCGGACTATCGGTTACACCTCCTGCTGAATAGCCAACCGAAACCGGCGAGCCCGCCTATCCGAGGATTGAGTGTTATGCACAGACCTAAAAGTGTTGGCGATATCTTTGTAGCGTTGGGAATCTTAACGCTTAGCGTTGTATCAGGTGCTACACATGCAGCAGATACCATTAAAGTGGGAATATTGCATTCCTTGTCGGGTACTATGGCGATTAGCGAAACATCCCTCAAGGATGTCGCGTTGATGACCATAGATGAAATCAATGCCAAGGGAGGTTTGCTTGGCAAAAAACTTGAACCTGTGGTGGTTGACCCGGCGTCAAATTGGCCGTTATTCGCGGAAAAAGCGCGCCAATTGCTCACTCAGGAAAAAGTTGACGTTGTATTCGGTTGCTGGACATCGGTGTCACGTAAAAGCGTATTGCCGGTGTTTGAAGAGTTGAACGGTTTACTTTTTTATCCAGTGCAATATGAAGGTGAGGAATTGTCGCAAAACGTGTTTTATACCGGTGCCGCGCCGAATCAACAGGCGATACCGGCGGTCGAATATTTGATGAGTAAGGACGGCGGCGGCGCCAGGCGGTTCATACTCTTGGGCACCGACTATGTTTATCCGCGTACCACCAATAAGATTTTGCGCGCGTTTCTAAAATCCAAAGGCATCCAAGACAAAGACATTGATGAGTCCTATACGCCCTTCAGTCACACTGACTATCAAACGATTGTCGCTAACATCAAAAAATTCGCGGCGGGCGGAAAGACTGCGGTTATTTCAACTATCAATGGCGATTCCAACGTGCCTTTTTATAAGGAGCTGGGCAACCAGGGTATCAAGGCCAAGGATATTCCTGTCGTGGCCTTTTCAGTGGGTGAAGAAGAATTGCGTGGCATAGACACCAAGCCGTTGGTGGGGCAACTCGCCGCCTGGAATTATTTCATGTCGCTCAAAAGCCCGGCCAACACGGCATTTGTGAACGAATGGAAGAATTATGTCGCGAAAAATAATTTGTCCGGCGGCGATAAACGCGTGACCAATGACCCCATGGAGGCGACCTATATCGGTATGCATATGTGGGCGCAAGCGGCCGCCAAGGCGGGCACCACGAATGTAGACGCCGTGCGCAAGGCCATGGCGGGCCAAACCTTCAAGGCTCCGGGTGGCTACCTCGTAAAAATGGATGAGACCAATCACCATCTGCACAAGCCTGTGATGATAGGCGAGGTACAGGCCAATGGACAGTTTCAAATCGTGTGGCAGACCAAGGGTCCGGTACGTGCCCAGCCTTGGAGCCCCTTTATCGCCGGTAACGACAAAAAGCAAGATATAAAATTGGGCAATCTCTAAGCTGCGGATCGCAATCACTATTTGTAAGCCGTGCAATGTGATGGATAGTACAAGCGGTGGTCAATATACGCCACCGCTTTTTAGCATTGGGGGAGCTATGCTCTATAGGCTGAGGCGTTTAGGTATTCAAATTTATTTGGTATTTATTTTTAGTTCGTTGAGTACCGTATACGCGTTGGATGCTACCACTATCCAACAGTTGGCGGCCCAAGATAGCGATAGCAAGATCGCCGCGATTAAGCGGCTCGTTAAAAATCAAGATGTGACGGCGATTCCTCTGCTGATAGAGATGCAGAATGGTAGGTTGAATATTACGCAACAAGGTCAACCGGTCGCATTGTCGGAAAGCGGCCAGGTGAAAGAAATCCCCAGCGGCAAGATATTGAACATTGCGCCGGAGGCATTACAAACCGTCACCGTCAATAACCGATTGCGCAGCAGTATAGAGGTCGCGCTAGCGGCATTGCGTTTATCGGTCGCAGACCACAATACACGCTTGCGCGCCGCGCAAGAACTTACCACCGCTGAAGATGAAGAGTTGTTAGAGTTGTTAGAGAGATCCTTGGCCAAGGAAAGTGCCGGGGATGTACGCTTGTTACTCGAACATGCGCTGGCAAATATTAAAATAAAAAGCCCTGACGCGGAGATGCGGCGCGACGCAGTGATACTGTTAGGACATAGCGACAATCCAAATACCAAACTCGCGCTTGCCAATTTGTTGGAAAAAAAGGCCGACGGCAATTATGTGGAGGCGGATAAAGACGTGCGTATGGAGGCCGCAAAGGCCATCGCTGCAATTGATAGACGCTTGGTTATTCCAGAGTTGATAGGCACGGTGTTCAGTGGGCTCAGTTTGGGCAGCGTATTATTGCTTACCGCTCTGGGGCTCGCAATTACCTTCGGACTCATGGGCGTCATCAACATGGCGCACGGTGAATTGATGATGATTGGGGCGTACGCCACTTATGTTGTGCAAGTGGTGTTTAAAGAATATTTACCTAGTGTTTTTCAGTACTACTTATTAATTGCGGTGCCTGCGGCGTTTCTCGTCTCCGCATTGGTAGGGATAGCGTTGGAACGTACCGTTATACGATATCTATACGGGCGACCGCTAGAAACCTTGCTCGCGACTTGGGGCATCAGTTTAATATTGATACAGTTTGTGCGCATGATCTTCGGTGCCCAGAATGTAGAAGTGACTAACCCGGCATGGATGTCGGGAGGCTGGGCCTTGGCAGGGGGGGTAGTGTTGCCCTACAACCGTATGGCCATCATTGTGTTTGCGATATTGGTGTTGTGGCTGGTTTGGAGTTTGTTGAATCGGACCCGCTTGGGACTTTATGTGCGTGCGGTGACGCAAAATCGCAGCATGGCCGATTGCATGGGCATTGCTACTCCGCGCGTAGATTGGATGACATTTGGTCTGGGCTCCGGTATTGCGGGACTCGGTGGTGTGGCCCTCTCGCAAATCGGTAACGTGGGTCCGGACTTGGGACAGAGTTATATTGTCGATTCTTTTTTAGTTGTCGTTCTCGGCGGTGTAGGGCAAATGGCAGGTACCGTCTTGGCGGCCTTAGGTCTGGGGGAATTAAACAAATTTCTTGAACCTCATACGGGGGCTGTGCTAGGTAAGATTTGTATTTTAGTGTTGATTATCCTGTTTATTCAAAAGAGACCACAGGGACTGTTCGCCCTCAAAGGTCGTGTGACCGAGGTATGATCATGACGCCATCGATTTCTAATCTCGCAAACTTATTTAGCCGCCGCGCATGGATCGTGTTTTTGTGTGCCTTGGCGTTGGTTGTCGTTGTTGCCCCGCTGACGCGGATGTTACCCGCCGATCACCCGCTCCATTTTTCAGATTATTTGATGTTGGTCATCGGAAAAATAATGTGTTACGCGATGGTCGCGGTCGCAATGGATTTGATATGGGGTTACACCGGCATTTTAAGCTTAGGTCATGGGTTGTTCTTCGCCTTGGGTGGCTACGCTATGGGTATGACCTTGATGCGCGAAATCGGTACGCAAGGACAATATGGGAGCGTATTGCCGGATTTTATGGTGTTTTTGGATTGGGGCGATTTCCCGTGGTATTGGGCGGGGAGTGATTCGTATTTGTTTGCAATAGTAAAGATATTGCTGGTGCCGGGACTATTGGCCTATGTGTTCGGTTATTTTGCGTTTCGATCGCGTATTAAAGGCGTATATTTTTCCATTATCACGCAGGCGCTTACTTTCGCCTTCATGTTGCTGTTTTTCCGCAACGAAACCGGCTTCGGCGGCAACAATGGGTTCACGGATTTTAAACGCATCTTCGGCTATTCACTGGCGGAACCGGCGACAAAAACCGCGTTATTTGTCATTACCGGTGTGACATTGGCCGCACTCCTAATGCTATGTCGTTATTTAGTTACGTCAAAATTCGGCCGGGTGTTGACCGCGATACGCGATGCCGAGGGGCGGGCGATGTTCTCCGGATACAATACAAAAAATTATAAACTCTTTGTGTGGACACTGTCCGCCGTGATCTGTGGTATTGCAGGGGCGCTGTATGTCCCGCAGGTGGGGATCATTAATCCAAGTGAAATGTCGCCTGCGAATTCGATAGAAATCGCCATATGGACCGCCGTAGGCGGGCGCGGCACACTCACGGGTGCGCTGTTGGGGGCGGGCGTGGTCAACGGCGCTAAAAGCTGGTTTACCATGGCATTTCCTGAATTGTGGCTGTATTTTTTGGGTGCGTTATTCATAGGCGTAACATTGTATATGCCGAAGGGATTGCTGGGACTGTTTGCACGCCGGCCGGTGCAGAGGGGAAAATGACAAATATGGCGGGTTTGCCGTTGCGAGATGAGGCGGAGGGAGAAACCACAGGACTCGCCCACAATGTGGTAACCGGCACCATAGACACCTCCCACGGTACCATTCTCTATGTGGAGGATGTGAGCGTCAGCTTCGACGGGTTTAAGGCCCTGAATCAACTGTCTTTGACGCTAAATGCCGGTGAATTACGCTGTGTTATAGGCCCCAACGGTGCGGGTAAGACCACCATGATGGATGTCATTACGGGAAAAACACGCCCGGACGGTGGAAGCGTTTTTCTAGGTCAGACGGTGGACTTGACGCGTCTTAATGAATATGAAATCGCGCGTATCGGTATAGGACGCAAATTCCAACGACCTACGGTGTTTGAAAATCACACAGTGTTTGAAAATCTAGAATTGGCGATGCACGCCGACAAGGGGGTATGGAGCAGCTTATTTCACAAATTAAGCTCATTGCAGCGCGAAAAAATTCACCGGATGTTGGCGCAGATTCGGTTGACTGAATGTGTGGACACCCTGGCGGGGCTGTTATCGCATGGCCAAAAGCAATGGCTGGAAATCGGCATGTTATTGATGCAGGACCCGCAAGTGTTACTGCTCGATGAACCGGTGGCTGGGATGACCGATGAGGAGACCGAACGTACCGCCGAGCTTTTTTTGTCCTTAGCGGGTAAACACACGCTAGTGGTTGTAGAGCATGACATGGAATTTGTCGCAAGTATTGCGCGCACAGTGACCGTTTTGCATGAGGGCCGCGTGTTGGCGGAGGGTACTATGGATCAGGTCAAGAACGATGCGCGCGTCATCGAAGTCTATTTGGGACGTTGATTATGTTGAGCACAATAGGCATAAATCACTTTTACGGCGGCAGTCACATACTGCGTGATGTAAACATAGAAATCGCGGCGGGGAGCTGCACCGCGCTGTTGGGCCGCAACGGGGTAGGTAAAAGCACCTTGTTGAAATGTGTGATGGGGGTATTGCGGGTACGCTCCGGACAAATTAATTTTGCAGGTGAGAACGTCACCGCGATGTCGCCACATGCGCGAGCGCGTCGAGGAATCGCCTATGTACCGCAGGGACGGGAGATATTTCCGCGTCTGTCAGTTGAAGAAAATCTGCTGACTGGCTTGGCGAACCAAAAACATGGTGCAGCGAGCGATATAACAGAAGATATTTTTGATACGTTTCCGGTGCTGAAGGAGATGCGTCATCGGCGAGGCGGCGATCTTTCGGGTGGGCAACAGCAGCAACTAGCGATCGCGCGCGCCTTGTTGACCAAACCCAAACTATTAATCCTTGACGAACCCACCGAGGGGATACAACCTTCCATCATCAAAGACATTGAACGTGTTATCCGGCAAATCAAGGCGCGAGGAGATATGGCGATTTTATTGGTGGAACAGTATTTCGATTTTGCGCGCATGCTCGCCGATGAGTTTTTAATCATGTCGCGGGGCGAGATCGTCCATCGAGGAAAAAGTGTGGACATGGATACGCCGGAGGTAAGGAAAAAGCTGTCAATATAGCGGCTTTTTTAGTACAACTTGCGCTCGGCGGTGACGGTAAATTTGTTGCGACACTTTATTCATTATTCACAAAACAGGGCGAACCATTGTGTAGTTCGCCCATAACACATAGAGTATTGTTGACCAGCCGGTCTATTTCTTACCGTTCAATTCATTGCTGATCTGGTCACGCAAGGCCACGATGTCTTTTTTGATGGATTCTTGAAAAATTTCTTCGGCTGCGGCGTAAGCGATTTCACCTGCGATCATGGCCGTCGTTCCGTCCGAGCGTTGACGATACGGATTGTAATCGTTCTTGCTAGCGCCTTGTACCTTGGGTAGTTTTACGGCGTAATCACCATATTTGGTGACGACCGCCAGCGATACGCCGACGGCAGCACTGGCGGTTCCCGTGCCCCCGATCGAAGTGGAGGGCGTATAGGCGACATCCATTTCCAATACCGCAACGGCATCTACACCAAGCTCTTGTGCGAGCTGAGTTAAGGCCTGTTTGCTGTTTTGGTCACGGCCTTCACCCGGTAGATATTGCATTTGGTCCGGCATCACTGTGCCCGTGGCGATCAATGCCTTAACCGCCTCGTTTTTAGGTAGCGCCTCTTGATTTCTTTTAGCAAATTCATGGTAGGCCTTGGAGTTGACTATCTCGGCGGTCTTGACGATTTTCCATTTGCCGACTTTGGCGAATTCATCGTTAAAAGTATCCACGGCATAACTTGTCAGTCGTGCGCCGCCAAAATCAACACCACCTTTCTTTTCTGAGCTGCTCGCCATGCTAGCCAGCGCCGTTAAGGCGCCCAACTTAGACTGGCCTTCCAAACTACGTACACCGCGATTGGCATATACATGGACCAGGGCGATTTTTTCAATCTTGTCCGCTTGTGGCTTAATCAACACGGAGGGAGTTCCGCAGGCGGATAGTAGCGCTCCAAACAGCGCAACGGTGGTAATACGACTAAATAATAGGTGTGACATAGACAATATCCTTGCATGAAATGGTGTGAGAGAAGACGGCACCTACAATGCAGTGCCTATAGTTCACAAAATTGCAGTATAGTTAGCGGTACTCACTAGCAAATACTTTAGAAAAACTCACAACCGTATTGTGGGTGGGAAATTTGTAGCGGAATTTGTTTTGCTGAACTTATCAATAAACTACGGTAAGTAACGATCAAGGCGGGGGGCGGTTTTATTTTCTCACCGCACTTTAATTCACGCGATTAGAGTGGTGCAAAGGCATGGCGCAAGGTATCGCATTGCTGACTATCAAATGTCGCATAGTAAGGCAGTAGAAAAATCCACATCGGCTTGAATTCAATGTCCCGGCGCTTTGGCCTCATGTAGCAGCTCGATCTTGCCGTCTTCATGCGCGGCTTCCAGGCGCACGTTGAAACCCCATAAACGCGCTAAATGCCGCATGACTTCTTGTAATGATTCAGCCAATGGGCGTCTACGATATTCCATATGACGTATCGTCAGCGCACGGTCGCCGCGCCGATTTACGTTATAAACTTGAATATTAGGTTCATTGCTGCCGAGGTTGTATTGATCCGCCAGGACTTGGCGGACGTGGCGATAGCCTTCTTCGTCGTGTATGGCGGAGACCGAAATATGCGGGCTTTTATCGTTATCGAGTATCGAAAACATGCGTAAGTCGCGTATTATTTTGGGCGACAAATATTGGGCGATAAAACTCTCGTCTTTGAAATTGCGCATCGCGAAATCGAGTGACTTGATCCAGTCTTGCCCTGCCAAATCAGGAAACCAATATTTATCCTCCTCGGTGGGATGTTCACATACGCGCCGTATGTCGGTGAACATTGCGAACCCCAGGGCGTAAGGATTGATGCCGCTGTAATAGGGGCTATCAAAGGCGGGTTGTGACAAAACATTGGTGTGGGATTTCAAAAATTCCATCATGAAGCCGTCGGTCAAACGGCCTTCATCGTAGAGATGATTCAAAATAGTGTAGTGCCAGAAGGTCGCCCAACCTTCATTCATGACCTTGGTTTGTCTTTGCGGATAAAAATACTGCGCGACCTTGCGCACGATACGCACGATTTCGCGTTGCCACGGTTCCAATAACGGCGCGTTTTTTTCGATAAAATAGAGGATATTTTCCTGGGGTTCGGTGGGAAAACGCGCCATTTGTTTATCTTCGTATTTGCCAGGCGCTTGCGGCAGGGTTCTCCATAACTCATTGATTTGAGACTGTATATACGCCTCACGCTCGGTTTGCCGCGCCTGTTCTTTTTTCATCGACAATGGAGAAGGCCGTTTATAACGATCCACCCCATAGTTCATTAACGCGTGGCACGAGTCGAGGGTGTTTTCTACCGCTTGACTACCGTAACGGCGTTCGCAGTCGGTAATATATCGGCGCGCAAACATTAAATAATCTATAATCGCGTCCGGGAACGTCCATTGCCGAAACAGATAATTATTTTTAAAAAACGAGTTATGGCCGTAACAGGCGTGCGCGATAACGAGGGCCTGCATGGTCATGGTGTTTTCTTCCATCAGATAGGCGATGCAGGGGTTGGAATTGATTACAATCTCATAAGCCAGGCCCATTTGGCCGCGTTTATAGCGTTTTTCATTTTCAACGAAATGTTTACCATATGACCAATGATGATAGCCCACCGGCATGCCCGACGAGGAATATGCGTCTAGCATTTGCTCTGCGGCGATCACCTCGATTTGATTGGGAAAAGTGTCCAGTTGGTAATGCGCGGCGACGCGGGCGATTTCACGGTCGTATTGCTGCAATAACTCAAACGTCCATTCAGAAGTTTCCGAAATAAAATTTTTCTCTGTCATGACGTTACCTGTTTTTTAAACAGCTCTTGAAACACCGGGTAGATATCCCCCGGCGACTCTATTTGTTGCATGGCGAAGTGCGGATGTGCCGCCTGCACTTTTTCATATTCAAACCACAGACTTTGGTGATTCTCCGGCGTAATTTCTACGTAGGCGTAATATTGCACCAACGGCATAATGGCATTATTCAAAATGTCGCGGCACATGGGCGAGTCGTCATGCCAGTTGTCGCCGTCGGAGGCCTGTGCGGCGTAGATGTTCCATTCGCTGTTTGAATAACGCTCGCCGACAATCTTGAGCATCAACTGCAAGGCGCTCGAAACCACTGTGCCGCCGGTTTCTCGAGAATAAAAAAATTCGTCCTCGGTGACTTCGCGCGCAACGGTGTAGTGACAAATGAAGACTAAATCTATTTTTTCATATGAACGCGTCAGAAATAGATATAAAAGGATGAAAAAGCGCTTGGCCATATCTTTTTTGGATTGGTCCATAGAGCCCGACACATCCATCAAGCAAAACATTACCGCCTTGGTGGTGGGGCGAGGTATTTCTACGCGGTTGTTGTAACGTAAATCAATAGGATCGATAAAGGGCACCGCGCGTAGCTTGGACTTTAATGCGCGAATTTCCTCGCGTAATTCAAGCACTAACGGGTCTTCTTCGCCGTGACTTTTAAGTCGTTGCTCCAGTTCTTCCTCGGCCTCGAAAAGGCGCTTATTTTT
>CAKKRP010000138.1 GCA_919902765.1 Gammaproteobacteria bacterium
GATATCCAATATCATCACTGCGAACGACGAATTTCCGCGCACAGAACGGCTGATTTCCATTTTAAAAACACGCGCGATAGAGTGACGATTACGCGTTCCGGTCAATTGATCGGTATCGGCCATACGTTCCAATTCATTCGTCAATTTATTGATAGGTCGCACAATCGCGCCGCTAACGAAATAGCCTAACAGCGCCCCGATGGACGCAAACAAAACTCCAAACTCTATGATAGCGCCACGCGATTTTTCGGTGTCTGCGTACATCACCTTGGCCTCTTCGGAGGCGAATATGATGCCATTTGGGATACTGTTGATATACATGAGCCCCGCGACCACCAAATAAGGACTGCCGCCTGCTGCATAATCTAATACGTGGTAGGGATAATCTTTGCAGGGACGCTTGCTGCGCTTTTCCGGCACACACGCCAACATCAACATCCGTACTGTTTGATCTATTTCCTCGCTATTGAGCGGCAAGGGGTGCGTAGAACGCAATGTGCCCGGACCAAAAAAATACACTCCCAATACTGTTTGGTCCCCAGCAATAGATTCGAGAAATTTATCATCTAAGATGTAACCGCCGTGCAAATAGCCGATCAGACCATCTTGCCATTGGATTTTTGCCGCCGTGTGTATCATCATTTCCTTCAACTCTGGATCATAACTAATATCGATTATCGTATGTCCATCGACATGGGCGGCATGAATTGCGGCATCGTACAAAATATCTTTGTTGTTGCGGTGCGGTAAGGTGCTATAGGTGACTTGGCCGGTGAGGTTCACCACCTCTAAGAAAGATATGTGTAACTGTTGTTGTAATTTTTTTGCCAACACCTTCATATCGGTGTCGCTGTCGATATCGTTCAGATAATATGCGGCGCGCGTAAACGTGGCATCTACCGCCAAAAAGGCCACGTAATTGCGCAGTTGTTCCACGAGATTGACGAGGGTGTAATTTACGGTGCGTTCCACCGTGTCTTTACCTTTATGCGCATAAGATTCTCGTATACTGTCGGTCATCATGGTGTTGTTTAACACGACGAGCGCAACCGTAGGCACCATGACTATGCCTATAAACGCGCCCATCATTTTTACACGCAAACTCACCTAATTGACCCGATTTAATGACTATTGTGTGGTGGCCCAGTATAAATATCGACATAATAAGCTAATAAATTCAATAAAAAAACCGGCTGCTGGAGCCGGTCTTTTTATTGGGTTAGCGTGTACTATCAACGTGCTGCGGGCACACCGCCCCAATCGGAAAAATTGACCGCATTGGCGTGTTTGATCATGTCGCGGATATCGTCATAATTGCGGTCATCGGGTGGGATAAAGCGCTTTAACATGGCGGTTTTGAGCACCGCCTGACCCTCCGTGTCTTCATGCATGTGCAATATGACATCCTTTAATTTGGCCTTGACCTCGGGGTCTGATTTACGGCTGATGACGATAGGCGGCGCCCCTGCGCCTTTATCCGGAAACGCCTCAATGATGCGTACATTCAGCGCATTGGCCTCGCCGATTTTGCGGTCGTAGTCCAACACCAAAGATTCAACCGAACTGGCTTCGACAACACCTTGCGCGACCAGCCGAATCGATTCTTGATGGCCACCGGACTTGATTACCTTGGAGAAATAGCCTTCCCAACTGGTGGCACCCAATTCAATGAGTTTATTACGTGGCATATTGTAGCCGGAATTACTCGTCAAGCTATTAAACGCATAGGTTTTGCCCTTGAGATCCGCCCAGGTTTTGTAGGGGGAGTCTTTGCGCACGATGGTGTATGAAAAATACTTGCCTGGCTTATCGCTATACCCCGGCGCATCGTTATAAGTGCCTGCTTCCAGCCCTAACACTGGCATGGCGAGCATTTCATAGATATCTTTTGATACGTTTTGCACATAGGGCAAACCGCAGATATACCCGACATCGATCTTGCCTGCGGCGAGCAATTTATCGGCCTCGTCATAGCCCAATCCGGTGACGATCTTGACATCGAAGCCGGTTTTTTTCGAAAAATACTGCGCCATTTCTTCATAAACGGGCATACCTGCCTTGGACACATAGGCCTGAGTGACGACCATGCGCACAATTTTTTTGGCGTCCTCGGCCGCGCCCAACAGGCTGGGCATAGTGCCCAGCATTAAGATTGCCATACGCGCTAAATTAGCGCGATTTTTCATACCACCCTTAGTCATTTCATGCTCTCCGCTTAGAAGATTGTACCTTTAGCGGCAAATAAGGTAGGCCTCTTAACGTTATGAGGCGGGCTAAATTCTTAATTATCGGTATGGCTAAACACCCTATAAAATAGCGATATTTATTTCTAGTAGGTACGCTATATCCTTGATCACCAAAACACCCCATGCAAAAACCAACGACCCTCTGCATTATCACGAAAAACCCAGTAACGTATGCCCGCGACATTTTCTACCACGTAATAATCACGTGTCATAGGCCGCTGATCCCACCAGCCGCTTTCAATGCGCTCCGGGCCGCGCACCTTATGTAAAACGCCTCCATACCAAAGACGACCCCTCTCCGCGCGAATCGCCAAGGGTTGCGCCAATAGCCATAAGGGCCGATCTGGAAGTGCGTGATGATGTTGTGTTTGATTTTTGTTAACGCTTAGATCGGGGGGCGTGGTATGCCATGCATATTCAGGCCGATGTTCCGCAACGGCGCAGACGCCATTAATCACATCATTACCCAAACGGGCGCGCACGCGCTCCAGCCATAGCGTGCTTACACCCGCATTTTGCGCATCAAACATATCGCCGCTTCGATCGGCGACCGTTTCAATCTGCGGGGCGCGCAATTGTAAACCGTCAACGGGCGCGGAGATCTGTAATTTTTCCAAGTGCTCGCGCACTAATATGCGCCATTGTTCTACATGACGATGCGCATGGGCCGTGCCTATGGTAATTTTGGTCGCGGCGCTGCGCCCGGCGCTGCAAGATAATTCAAAATATTGTACACCGGCCCCGCGCGCGCGCAGAAAACCCGCCAATTCCAACAATAAACGCTGCGCCGCAAAGACCAATGCCGCACTGTCCGTAGTGGGCGCGGGCAAGGTGATGGCCGCGCTAAATGTCGCAGGCGCTACATAAGCACTGCGCGGATCGGCGCTATGCCCTAGGGCCTGATCCATCTGAGTTAACAAATCCACACCGAAACGGCGTGCCAGCCCCTCGCGCGGTAAACGCCACACGTCGCGCATATATCTGAGGCCTACGGCTTGTAGTTTATCCAATACCACAGGCGCCCATGGTAACTGCGCCACCGGCAAGCGACCAAGCACATGCATTATTTCCGCGCGTGCAGTGATAATGACGCTCTGTTGGGCATATGCCAACCAATAGGCCGCTGTGGGTGTGGGCGCGACC
This sequence comes from Gammaproteobacteria bacterium, assembly GCA_919902765.1. Taxonomy (GTDB): domain Bacteria; phylum Pseudomonadota; class Gammaproteobacteria; order S012-40; family S012-40; genus CAKKRP01. The sequence continues at coordinate 3,390 of CAKKRP010000138.1, forward strand.
GCCAATAGGGATTCAAAACCGAGTTCGCCCATGTCTTGGGCGAGTTTCGACCAGAGACGCCGCATACCGCCAAACAATTGCAAACTACCGCCTATTTCTAGCAATAAGGCGTGCGGCATTTGCACACTGACCATAGAGGTATATTGCCCCGCCCAAGCCGCCAAACGCTGTAAGGTTTGCATCTCGGCCACATGATCGCGTGGGCAATGCTGGATATCCGCTACCAATGCGCGCGCCGCAGCAACGCTCATGCCCTGTTGCACACCTTGTTGACGCGCCGCCGCATTGGCATGCAACACGCTACATTCGCGTCCATGCCCCTGACTGACGATTAACGCGTCATTGCGCGGCGCGCTGCGCGTGTATATCTCCAGCGGTAGACGCGGGAGATACAGGGACAGCCACAACATCGTGCCAATCCACATGCACGGCACTGGCTGCCCAAGCGCCTCGGCATTTCAAAATATTAATTTCCGCCCCTCCGGGAGTGGCCGCGACGTGGACACGCAAGGTAGCGGGTGATGCCTGCGCCGCAGCGCTTGCGGGGCGAAAAATAATGCCCATTCCACCTTGTGCTTCCATCGCCAATTGCAGTTTACGCACTTGACGTGTGTCTATATCCTGGGCCCATAACAATACCGCACTGCATGTATTCGAACGCAAGGCTTGTTCGGCCACCCACAACCCATCCAGGGCGCGCCGTGGATGAACCAATAAGACCCGCGATAATTCCAAGCCCTGCGCCGCTAATGCGGGCGCATAAGGGATATGCGGCGGCGCTACCCAGGCCAACCAACGCCGCGTTTGCGTCAAACGCGCCAAGGTGGGTAATAATAAGCGCAAACCGCTGGCAGCAGGAAAGTCGCCTAACATTTCGATTAAACCCTGAGTAGGCCAGCCGTGCCCGGGCAAGGCATTATCGAGCGGTGCATAACCCGTGGCTACGCCTAGCGCCGTTGCAGGGAGGTCGCGCCCACGCCAGACACCGGCTTGCCGCCATTGTGTTGCTTGTGCAGAGAGATGCGGATTCATAGCCGTTTCCCGTTGCGCAATACGCCTACCGCACGCCCTTCTATCACCAAGGATTGCACACGCGTATCGACGTGAATAACATGAAACTCCGGATTTTCAGGGTGTAATAATACGTTTTTACCCTGACGCTCAAAACGTTTGACCGTTACTTCTTCATCCACGCGCGCCACCACCACCTGGCCATTGCGTGCCTCATGCGTGCGATGTACGGCGAGCAGATCGCCATTTAAGATACCCGCATCGCGCATGCTCATGCCTTGCACACGTAAGAAGTAATCCGCAGGCGGTTGAAAGACCTCGGGCGCAATACGATAGTGATCATCAATATGCTCAACGGCCAAAATGGGGCTCCCTGCCGCCACCTTACCTACCACCGGTAAACCCAGATCGATCTCCACCAGGCGTATGCCGCGTGAAGTGCCGGGCACTATTTCAATAACCCCTTTACGCGCCAGGGCCCGCAGGTGATCTTCCGCTGCATTCGGCGATTTAAACCCCAATTGCCGGGCAATTTCGGCCCGCGTAGGCGGCGCGCCCATGCGTTCCATATACCCCTTGATTAACGCCAAGATTTGCGCCTGCCGCGCGGTTAATTCGACCATATCCATGCCCTGTGTTAACGTACAGTACTGTTAATATATACAGCCTTTTAACAAAAGGCAAGCCTCATATTGAAATTTATTTATCCTGAAGATAGGCGGCCGCATAGAGACCTAACCAACATCCGGAATAATTTTTTCTTGGGCTTGCCTAAACAACTGTAATACCGCTAGCACTGAAAGTTCGCTACTATGGCAAAGTCTAATGAACGCAGCTCGCCATCGGCGATGTCAGGGACTGCACATGCAACGCACCGGATTAAAAATAAATTTTTTGATATGGGTTTTTTTCGCCATGTCGCTGCACGTCCACGCCTACGACATGTCACGTTACGCGCGCACCTCGTTGGATGACTTCCTCACCCAAACCCCGCCGGTGAAAAATCTTACCCTCGTCGCGCCACGCAAATTACGCGTTGCAGCCTATCTGGCAGGTTTTGCGCGCACGTGTAATACGGATATCCTACAGGCCGCACTTACTTTGCAAGGCGCCCCGCGCGACGCGCTTGATAACGTATCCATTACACAGTGTATACACGCCACGAGTTTATTAGGCGGTCATACAATCCCGATGTATATACAAGATCGAGTAGCGAATCATTTACCCAAAGAGGCCACTATCGGCGCGCGTATCACACTCTATGTAGATTATTTGTACCAGGGCGCGAACGGCCCGGGATTACTCGTCAACGAGTTTGAACTACCGTAAAGTCAAAAATTACTGGAGGGTCCACCACTAACGACAAATCGTCGCTACGCTCGGCGTCCGCTGTCCAACACCGCGTTAAACACATGTTCGGCTTGCGCGATTTCTTCTTCGTTAGCGTTTTTGTAAAGTTCCAATTCGCGGTGCAAGGCCCGTATACGCAATAACGCACGTATTTTCGCGCTCATAATCACGCTATTATAAGGCTTGGTTAGAAAATCGTCCCCACCCGCTTCCACACACGGCGCCAACATCGGCTGATAATTACATTAAAAAAAATATTAGCATTATTCCGCTACATCAATTTGTAGACTATAAGGTCGATGTTATCAAGAATGAAATGCATCGCTTAACTGATTTTCTTGTGGCAATTATCCGCTTAAGCGGATGTGTTACGAGAGGCACAACACCACCGAGTGCGATTTAGACAACTACATGGAATATCTGAATAGTCGGATCACCTGGAATTTTATGAATCTCGAGACGCGCATCACCGCCGCCTCGGTGCTCATCTTTATTCCAATATTGATGACATTAATCGGCTGGATGAACCATGAGCATGCCAACCATCTACAACAGGAACGCAATAATTATCTATATACCGTAGCGCGTGCGCTATCCCTACAAACAACCCAGGACATCGACCCGCTGCCGACATTGAAAAATTTCGGTATGTACGCAACAGAATTGGAAGATATCCACTGGCGGGATCCCGCCGGGCGGACCCATGCTGTACCCACAACCGCCACGCATCGCGACTACCCCGGCTGGTTTGCCTATATTACAACGGTTCCCACAACACATCTCAATGTCCCGTTACAGAGCGGAGAATTACAATTATCCGCCAACACCGTTAAATATTTAAATGAATTATGGAATTACTCCACGCGCATAGCGATGCTCACGACATTCGCGGCATTAATATTTTTTTCATGCCTATATTTTTTGATACGATATACCTATGCGCCGATACGTTTGGCATCCCAAGCATTGGAACGATACGTACAAGACAAATCCGCATTTAAAATTCCCGAGTCCGGCCCGCCGGAATGGATAACCATTGCACGCGCATTGACTCAAATGACGGCGCGCACCAGCAAATTACTCGAGCGGCTGAGCCAGAACGAACGCGCATTGGAAGATCGTCTCAATTTTCAAAAGGCGTTATTCGACGCCCTACCCGTTCCGGTACATATCAAAAATGTACAAGGCCAATATATCGCATACAACCATGCCTGGGCAAGATTTTATAATTTAGATATCCTCAATGCGGAAGATTTACCGCAACCCGGTTTATCCGTCTCGGAAACAGACAGTGCAGAGGAAGACGAGCTTGATAGGCAACTCTGTCGCGCCGCCACTTCGACAAAATATGAGCGTACCCTCACCTTCAAAGACGGCACGAAAAAAGATTTATTAATTACCAAATCTTCTTTCACCGACACGCATGGCGAGGTGGCTGGGCTGATCGGCGTACACATCGATTTAAGCGCCTTAAAACGTGCAGAGGCGTATGCTCGCCACGTAGAGTATCAAAAATCCAGCGCCGACGCCGCTAATCGCGCCAAAAGCAATTTTATCGCACACGTCAGCCACGAAGTGCGCACGCCTCTAACGGCGATTATCGGGTTCGCAGAAACGCTGCTTGACCATGATCAAGGCATGACCGACCGCATCGAAGGTATACGCACCATCATCCGCGCCGGTAAACATCTACATCAAATTATCAATGAAGTGTTGGATCTATCAAAAATAGAATCCGGAAAACTGGAAGTGGAAACCACGGAAACGCAGCTCTTCAGCCTGTTGGAAGATGTTACTGCCTTGGCAAAACTGCAGGCGCGCTCCAACGGTGTGGAGTTCAGCATTAATTACGAATATCCTTTGCCGGTAAAAATTCAATGCGACCCGATGAGAACCAAACAAATATTATATAATATCATAGGCAACGCCATTAAATTTACGCGCGGTGGAGAAGTCAATCTGCGTGTACACTGCAATCGCGACACTCAACGTATTTATTTTGCCGTCAGCGATACCGGCGTCGGCATCGCGTCGGATCAAATTTCCAAACTGTTTCAACCTTTTGTGCAAGCAGAAGCCTCCACCACGCGCCAATTCGGCGGTACGGGCTTGGGCTTGTATTTGTCGCGCACCCTCGCACAAAAAATGGGTGGCGATATTTCGGTCACCAGCACCTTGGGCAAAGGCAGTTGTTTCACCATCGCGCTCGCTACCGGCGCATTATGGAACGTTTTTTTCACCCATAAGCTGATCACTCCAAACGAAGAAAACCCCGGGAAGTCCATCCCTCAGTTAACCTTAAGCGGGTCAGTATTGGTGGTCGATGATCAGCCGGACAATCGCCGTTTGGTAGAGCTTTATTTACGCAAGGTCGGCGTACAAAGCGTGGGTTGTGAAAATGGCGAA